>NZ_JBHYJH010000019.1:0-78181 GCF_042740445.1 Streptomyces sp. NPDC059003
CCGTCCGGCGTTTGAGGACGAGCGCGAAGCGCGGATAAAAGGGGTCCTAGGGGCGAGCCCCTAGTTTCGGGAAGGGGCGGGCCTGGGGCGCCCCCGCGAGGCACCACCCACCCGCACCCGAAAAACTTGCCGAACCGTTACCCAACCCCGGACAACCATCCCCCGCCCCCACCCGTCAACCAACAGCGACCGCACCAGACCACCCAGGCGCAAAGGGGGACCGCACCATGCCACTGCTGCGCGCCCTCATCCGCACGGCCCGCATGGTCCGCCACACCCCCCGCCTGGCCACCGGCCTCACCCCCGACGACGACGTACTCCTGGACGTCCCGGACGACCGCCTCGCCCCCGCCCTCGTCGCCGCGGGCCGCGGCGAGTACGGCCCGGCGGCCAAACTGCTCGCCACCACCCGCGAAGCCGCCGAGTGGGAGAACCGCGACCGCTACGCGACCCGCCTCGCCGCCTTCGCCCGCTCCCGCTGCGAGTGGTTCGACGACTGGCTGACCGCGGCCCCGCACGACCCGGACGCCCTGCTGCTCAAGGCCGAGCTCGCCGTCGTACGCGGCTGGGAGTCCCCCGCCCGCGCCGAGCTGCTCCGCGAGGTGAGCCCGCTGCTCACCGCGGCCGCGGACGCCGACCCCCGCGACCCCGTGCCGTGGCGCGTCGCGCTCGACCACGCCCGCGGCACCCACGCCTCGCACTCGGAGTTCGAGGAGCTGTGGGCGCAGGCGGTCCGGCGCTCCTCGTACCACTACGGCTGCCACGCCTCGGCCCTGATGTACCTGTCGGCGGACTGGTACGGCTCGCACGCCGAGTGCTTCGACTTCGCGGAGCGCGCGGCCGCGGACGCGCTGCCCGGCTCGTTGATACAGGCCCTCCCGGTGCGCGCCGCGTTCGCGTACCTGACGAGCACCGGCGGCAAGCTGCCCCGCGAGCGCCTGGACGCGGCCGCCGACCTGGCGATCGCCCTGTCGGCGGCGTACGCGCCCGCCGACCCGTGGCCCGCGGAGGTCCGCAACCTCCTCGCGTACGTCCTGATCCGCCTGGAGCGCTGGCAGGACGCCCTCGCCCAGCTGCGCCTCATCGGCCCGTACGCGACGTCCTTCCCGTGGGACCGGATCGCCGACGATCCGCTCGGCCAGTTCCTCGAGCTGCGCGACGGCGTCCGCATAGAGGTGGCCTCGCGGATGCCGCTGCGGTCCGCGCGAAACGGGCACGAGGCGGGACCGGGTGCCGACGGCCGTTAGGCTTTCGGCTCGTGACGACCGTCCGGCTCCCGCTCTTCCCGCTCAACTCGGTGCTGTTCCCGGGGCTCGTGCTGCCCCTGAACGTGTTCGAGGAGCGATATCGCGCCATGATGCGCGAACTGCTCAAGACTCCCGAGGACGAGCAGCGACGGTTCGCCGTCGTGGCGATCCGCGACGGACAGGAGGTCGCGCCGAGCTCCCCCGGCCTGCCCGACCAGACGACACAGCCCGAGCAGGGGCCCGGCGCGGGCTTCGGCGACGACCCGGTCAAGGCCTTCCACACGGTCGGCTGCGTCGCGGACGCGGCGACCATCCGCGAGCGCGAGGACGGCGGCTTCGAGGTGCTCGCCACCGGCACGACCCGGGTGCGGCTGCTCTCCGTGGACGCGTCGGGGCCGTTCCTGACCGCGGAGCTCGAAGAGCTCGGCGAGGAGCCGGGCGACGAGGCGGGCGCGCTCGCCGAGGGCGTCCTGCGGGCGTTCCGCTCGTACCAGAAGCGCCTGGCCGGGGCCAGGGAGCGCTCCCTGTCGACGGGCGCGGAGCTGCCGGACGACCCGTCGGTGGTGTCGTACCTGGTCGCGGCGGCCGCCGTCCTGGACACCCCCACGAAGCAGCGCCTCCTCGAAGCCACCGACACGGCGTCCCGGCTGCGCGACGAGCTGACCCTGCTGCGCACGGAGACCGCCATCATCCGTAATCTGCCGTCGTTGCCCGCGACCGAGCTGACGCGCGGCGCGACGAGCCTCAACTGACGCATCCCGACGGGCAGGCGAAGTGGCGAAGAAGCAGAAGAAGTCCCAGGCGGGCGGCACCCCCGCGACGGTCGCCCTGACGGCCGCGGGCACGCCCCACACCCTTCACGCGTACGAGCACGATCCCTCCCACCCCTCGTACGGCGAGGAGGCGGCCGAGGCCATGGGCGTGTCCCCGGACCGGGTCTTCAAGACCCTGGTCGCCGACGTCGACGGCGAGCTGACGGTCGCGGTGGTGCCGGTCGCGGGCACGCTGAACCTCAAGGCCCTGGCCGCGGCGGTCCACGGCAAGCGCGCGACGATGGCCGACCCGGCCGCCGCGGAGCGCACCACGGGCTACGTACGCGGCGGCATCTCCCCGCTGGGCCAGCGCAAGAAGCTCCGCACGGTCCTGGACGACTCGGCGTCGGCCCACACCACGATCTGCGTATCGGCGGGCCGCCGCGGCCTGGAGGTCGAACTGTCCCCCGCCGACCTCACCACCCTGACGAACGCGGTCCTCGCCCCCATCGGACGTGAATGACCCCTCGACGCGCCACCGGTCTTCGACTAGGACCACACCCATGTCGAAGAAAACAAGAAAGCGCAAATGGCGGGTGAAGAAGTCCAAGTCCAACCATGGAAGGCGCCCGGCCTAAATCAGCCCGTCCGGCGTTTGAGACGAGCGCGAAGCGCGGAAAAAGGGGTCCTAGGGGCGGAGCCCCTAGTTTCGGGAAGGGGCGGGACTGGGGCGCCCCCGCGAGGCCTACCGCCCCGCACCTTCCTCCGCAGCCCCCGCCTCCGCCCCCACCCCATAGGACGCGAACGGCTCAGGATCCCGCGGCCCGAAGATCGCCGTGAGCACCAGATGCACCACCATCGCGGCAACGGGCCACGCAAGCAGCACCCCCTTGGCCTTCAACTCCATGGGCGCGTCGAACACGACCCCCCGCCCCACGGACCGCGCATGGGCCACCACATCGGTCTCGGGCCCGAACCACACCCCCACCTTCCAGGCGAGCACCGCCCCGAGCAGCGCACCCGCGGCGAGCCCCACGACGAGCGGAATCCCGCCCCGCCGCCGTACCCAGAAGACGACGAGCGCGCTGACGAAGCCGAAGCCGAGCCCGAGCAGGGTGAACGTTCCATCGACCCCGATGGCCTGCTCCCCCTCGGTGTCCTTGAGGTAGACCGCCTCCTTGTCGGCGATCAGCGGCACCCGCGGGGCGAGCCAGAGCCACAGCAGCCCGAGCAGCACGCCGCTGACCGCCACCGCGACCATGACCACCGCGGCCTGGACGACCTCACGCTTCATGCCGGGGTCGCCCTCCTCGTGCCAGGGGCCGGACACGGCCCCTGGCGCCTGCGCGGATACGTGCGGCGCTTGCCAGGGGTTGTACTCAGGCTGGTGCTCGGGCTCGTCGCGCGGGGGTTGGGAGGGTGTCAGCGGAGCAGTCACGCACACATGGTGCCAGCTCCACCTGGGAACCGCCCCACCGGACGGCACAACGGCGTCAGCGGACGGCGGCCCTGCGGTAGGCCCAGGTGGCGACGGCGAGCGAGACGACGCCGACGCCCGCGCACACGCCGAGGTCCAGCGCGACGGCGCCCCAGTCGGGGTCGGCGCCGAAGGTGCGGGCGAGGGCCTCGACGCCGTACGTCGACGGCAGCAGGTCCCGCGCGTACTGGAGTAGCTCCGGCATCCGCGAGGCCGGGAGCACCCCGAGCAGCAGCGCCGCCGACATGCCCATCTGGCCGAGCAGGGTGGCCAGTTCGGGCCGGGGCGCGAGCAGGCCGAGCGCCGCGCCGAGCCCGGCGAGGGCGGCGCCGGCGAGCGGGATCACCGCGGCGAGCACCCACAGGTGCGTCAGCGGCAGGCCGAACAGGGCACAGCCGACGACGGCCGTGACGATGGTGCCGGGCACGGTGAAGGAGGCGTACGCGGCGGCGGCGCCGAGGACGACGGCGGCGGGCGGCACGGGCAGCGTGGCGTAGTGGTCGAGCCCGCCGGCGCCGCGCAGCTGCCCGAAGTACTGTGCGAGCAGGTTCAGGGCGACGAAGGCGACGACGAGCACGGACGACCCGGCGACGACGGCGTGCGCCTCGCCGCCCCCGTCCACCACGCCCCGCATCAGGACCATGATCCCGACGGACTGGAAGGTGGCGACGAAGAGCAGCGGAAGCCGGGCGACCCGCGCGCGGGACAGCTGCGCGCGGTAGACGGCCGCGAGGGCGGGCAGGAGCCGCGCCCGCGGGCCGAGCGGCGCCGCGACGTCCGGCACGGCCTCCGGGCCGCCCTCGACCCGCGCCACGGCTTCCAGGGAAACGGCACTCACCGATGAACCTTCCTGCCGAAAACGGGTGGGTGGGTGGGAGGAATCCGCCCCGGAGCGGCGTCGGGGAACCCCACCACGACAGCGGCGCTCACGACTTGACCAGCCCCTCCCCGCCCAGCCCGCCGAGGGCGAGATACACATCCTCCAGCGACGGCGTCGCCAGCGTGAAGTCGTCAAGGGCGGCGAACGCGCTCCCGCCGGTCACCGCCGCGACGGCCGCCCGCGCCTCGTCCGGGGCGAGCCGCAGCGTCCAGCGCCGCCCGGACTCGACGGCGAAGGACTTGAGCGCGGCGACCTCCGGCACGTCCACGGGCGCCCGGTCCCGCCACACGAGCTCGACCCGCACCTCGCCCGCGACCTGCTCCTTGAGCCCCGCGGGCGTGTCGCAGGCGATGACCTTGCCGCGGTCGAGCACGGCGACGCGGTCGAGGACGGTCTCGGCCTCGATGACGTTGTGGGTGACGAGCAGGACCGTCGTGCCGCGCTCGGAGCGCCGCCGGTCGACGGCGCCCCACACGGCGCGCCGCGCCACGGGGTCCATGCCGGTCGTCGGCTCGTCGAGCACGAGCAGCTGCCGCTCGCCGACCAGGGCGGTGGCGAAGCAGGCGAGGCGGCGCTGGCCGCCGGAGAGCTTCTTCAGGGGCATGGAGGCGAGCGGGAGCAGCCCCAGCTCCTCCAGGACGGCGTCGCGCTGGGCCCGCGCGTCCGGCACGTCGAGCCCGCGCAGGCGCGCGGTGGTCTCGACGGCGAGGGCGACGGTCAGCTCGTCGAGCGCCGTCGACTCCTGCCCCAGATAGGCGAGGAGCCGGGCGGCCCGCTCGGGGTGGCGCACGATGTCGTGGCCGAGGACCTCGACGCTGCCGCTGTCGGGCCGCATCAGACCGGTCAGCTGGCGCACGAGGGTGGACTTGCCCGCGCCGTTGGGGCCGAGGAGCCCGAAGATCTCACCGCGGCCGACCTCGATGCCGATGCCGTCGGACGCCCGCACCTCGGGCGTCGCGGGCCTGCCGCGTCTGCCGCGGGCCGCGGGGTAGACCTTGACCAGGTCGCGCACCACACAGACGGCATCGCTGCCGTGCCCCTGCCGGAGCCCCTGTCGGACTGCCTGTGCCGCGCGCGTACTCACGAAGGACGAGGGTACGGGGTCCGATGTCCGGTATGGCGCCCGGGGCGGTCTCACTCCCCCGCGGGCGCGTGCTCGGCGGCGGTGCGCACGTCGATTTCGCGCC
Source organism: Streptomyces sp. NPDC059003 (assembly GCF_042740445.1). NCBI lineage: Bacteria > Bacillati > Actinomycetota > Actinomycetes > Kitasatosporales > Streptomycetaceae > Streptomyces > Streptomyces sp. NPDC059003. The sequence goes on from NZ_JBHYJH010000019.1 coordinate 5,544, forward strand.
AGAATCCGGCCCTGATCGCATACCGGTCGTGCTCGTCGATCTGGTCGTCCTTGTGGGCGAGGAGGCCGAAGCGGGCGGCGTACCGCAGCAGTTCGCCGTCGATGCGGTGCGGGATGCGGGGGTACATCGTGGACAACTTCTGCAGGTTGTGCTGTTCGGGCAGGCGCGCCATCCAGCGGCGGGCGAAGACCTGCCCGACCTCGTACGGGTCGCCGCCGACCGTGGTGATGTCCTCCTCGCGGTCGGCCCACCGCTGCTCGGCCGTCGTGAGCTGGGCGAGCGTGGGAAGCACCGCGGCGTCGGGAGGCTCGGAGGGGATGCCGGGGCGGTCCACCCAGCCCTTGTCGGACGACCAGCGCAGGGTCGCGCTCGCCTGCTCCTTGCCGGGCTGCGCCGGGGCGGGGCCGCGCAGCGCGGCGAGGTCCTTGGGCGTGGGGACGCCCTTCGCGGCCCGGTCGCCGTTCTCCTGCGCCCGGGCGGGGGCGCCCGCGGCCACCGCGGCGGCGGGCTCGGCGGGCTCGGCGGCCGTGGTGAGCGTCGATTCGGGCAGCGGCGCGGAGAGGATCGCGGCGATCTCGGGGCGCGGCGCGGGCGGCGGCGCGCAGACCCCGCCGAGCTCCTTGGCGCGCACGGCCTTGGTGATCCAGACGCGGTCGAGGACCCGCCGCTCGTCGGCCTCGGCGACCAGGTCCTCGGACTGGTTGTAGTCGCCGTCGGCGGCCTGCACGGCCCACAGGTGGACGGCGACGCCGTGCTCCTTGGCGGCCATCATGCCGGGCAGCAGGTCGCCGTCGCCGGTGACGAGCACGACGTCGGAGCAGGCACGGTTGCGGGCGAGCTCGGTCAGCTCGGCGTGCATGGCGGCGTCCACGCCCTTCTGCGCCCACCGGCCGTCGCTGCGGGTCAGCGCGCCCAGGCGGACGGTCACGCGGGGCATGACGCGCAGCCTGCGGTGCTCGGGCTGCGGTACGCGGTCGGGGGCGCCGTCGAACCAGTAGATGCGCAGCAGGGGCTGCTGCGTATCGGACTCGGCGCGTTCGCGCAGGCCCTGGATCAGGGCGGTGTGATCGACGGTGATCCGGGACCGGGACGGCTCTCCCGCGAGGAGGCTCGCGGCGGCTCCCAGCAGATACCCGGCGTCCACCAGGACGACGCAGCGGTCCACGCGATCCACCCTCTTTCGCTGGTTTACCTGGCCTTGCCTGACAGCTCCCTGTGGGTACTCCGAACGGTCCCCACGGGGGTCACTTCGGGTTTGCTTCGAGTCTGCCCGACCTCGCGGAGGTTAACGGCCGGAACTCGATCTTCGGCGTGGCGTAACCGCTCCGTACCCTCCGGTGGCCCTTATTACGCACGGTGATTGCCCAAAATGCGGCTTTACATATTTCATGTGAGCCTTGTCGGGTCTGGCCCCCAGGTCCCCCGCAGGAGGAAGATCACCATGGCCAAGAACAAGAACCGTAAACAGGGCTCCCAGCAGAACCGCGCCTCGCAGGCCGAGCAGGCCCAGGAGCGGGCGAAGTCGGCGGCGACGGACGCGCAGCAGGCGATGCAGTCGCAGGCCCAGGGCAGCCCGGCGGACGTCGCCCGCAAGCACCAGCGCCGTTTCGGCCACAACTGACATCTGCACAGGCACACATGAGGGGCGCACCCGATCCGGGTGCGCCCCTCAGTCGTGCTCCGGCGCGGTCAGTCGTGCTCCGGCGCGGACCAGCCGTGTTCCGGCACAGGTCGGCCGCGTTCCGGTGCGGCCGGTCAGCCCGCCAGGCAGGACGGGCCGAGCAGCACCTTCAGATCACCGAAGAGCGCGGGGTCCGGCTTCACCCGGTGCCGGTCGAGTCGGAGCACGGTGGTCTTCTGCGCCCCCTGGAGCTTGATGCGCACCTCGCTGTTGCCCTTGTGGTGGCTGAGGATCTCGCCGAGGCGCGTGACCATCGGCGGGCTCACCTTCACCGTCGGGATGGTGATGAGGACGGGGGCGTTGGTGCCCGCGTTCGACAGGTCGGGGACCTGCATCTCCATGGCGACGAGGCGCGGCACGTCCTCGCGCTTGTCCAGGCGGCCCTTGACGAAGACGACGGCGTCCTCGACGAGCTGGGTGGAGACCAGCTGGTAGGTGGCGGGGAAGAACATGCACTCGATGGACCCGGCGAGGTCCTCGACGGTGGCGATGGCCCAGGCGTTGCCCTGCTTGGTCATCTTGCGCTGGAGGCCGGAGATGATGCCGCCGATGGTGACGACCGCGCCGTCGGAGAAGTCGCCGCCGGTGAGCTGGCCGATGCCCGCGTCGGCCTTGTCGGACAGGACGTGCTCCAGGCCGAACAGGGGGTGGTCGGAGACGTAGAGGCCGAGCATCTCGCGCTCCTGGGCGAGGAGGTAGGTCTTGTCCCACTCGTCGGTGGTGAACTCCACGTCCAGGCCGAAGCCGGGCTCGTCGGCGCCCTCGTCGCCCATGCCGCCGAAGAGGTCGAACTGGCCCTCGGCCTCCTTGCGCTTGACCGCGACCACGTTGTCGATCATGGGTTCGTACTGTGCGGTCAGGCCCTTGCGGGTGTGGCCCATGGTGTCGAAGGCGCCGGCCTTGATCAGCGACTCCGTGGTGCGCTTGTTGCAGGCGGCGGCCTCGACCTTGTCCAGGTAGTCGGGGAAGGAGGCGTACTTCCCCTTGGCCTTGCGGGAGCGGATGATCGCGTCGACGACGTTGGTGCCGACGTTACGGACGGCCTCCAGGCCGAAGAGGATGACGTCGTCGCCCTGGGCGGCGAAGTTGTGCACCGACTCGTTCACGTTCGGCGGCAGGACCTTGATGCCCATGCGGCGGCACTCGTTCAGATAGACCGCGGACTTGTCCTTGTCGTCCTTGACCGAGGTGAGCAGCGCGGCCATGTACTCGGCCGGGTAGTTCGCCTTCAGATACGCGGTCCAGTACGTGACCAGGCCGTACGCGGAGGAGTGCGCCTTGTTGAACGCGTATCCGGCGAAGGGGACCAGGACGTCCCACAGGGCCTGGATGGCCTCGTCGCTGAAGCCGTTCTTGCGGGCGCCCTCCTGGAAGATGGTGAAGTTCTTCGCCAGCTCCTCGGGCTTCTTCTTGCCCATCACGCGGCGCAGGATGTCGGCCTCGCCCAGCGAGTAGCCGGCGACGATCTGCGCGGCCTTCTGCACCTGCTCCTGGTACACGATGAGGCCGTAGGTGAGGCCCAGCGTCTCCTTCAGGGGCTCTTCGAGCTCCTTGTGGATCGGCGTGATCTCCTGGCGGCCGTTCTTGCGCTCCGCGTAGTTCGTGTGCGAGTTCATGCCCATCGGGCCCGGCCGGTACAGGGCCGAGACGGCGGAGATGTCCTCGAAGTTGTCGGGCTGCATCTGGCGCAGCAGCGAGCGCATCGGGCCGCCGTCGAACTGGAACACGCCGAGCGTGTCACCGCGGCAGAGCAGCTCGTACGTCTTGGGGTCGTCGAGCGGGATCTCGAGCATCTCCAGCTTGACGCCCTTGTTGGCCTCCACCATCTTCACGGCGTCGTCCATGATGGTGAGGTTGCGCAGGCCCAGGAAGTCCATCTTGATCAGGCCGAGCGACTCGCACTGCGGGTAGTCCCACTGCGTGATCGTGACGCCGTCGGTGTGCCGCACCCAGATCGGGGCGTGGTCGATGATGGGCTCGCTGGACATGATCACGCCGGCGGCGTGCACGCCCATCTGCCGGACCAGGCCCTCGACGCCCTTGGCGGTGTCGATGACCTTCTTGACGTCCGGCTCGTTCTCGTACATCCCCCGGATCTCGCCCGCCTCGCTGTAGCGGGGGTGGCTGGGGTTGGTGATGCCGTCCAGGTCGATGCCCTTGCCGAGGACGTCGGCGGGCATGGCCTTGGTGAGGCGGTCGCCCATCGCGTACGGATAGCCGAGGACGCGGGCGGAGTCCTTGATCGCGTTCTTCGCCTTGATCTTGCCGTACGTACCGATCATGGCGACCTTGTCCTCGCCGTACTTCTCGGTCACGTACCTGATCACTTCGACGCGCCGACGCTCGTCGAAGTCGATGTCGACGTCGGGCATCGAGACGCGCTCGGGGTTGAGGAACCGCTCGAAGATCAGACCGTGCTCGATCGGGTCGAGGTCGGTGATGCCCATCGCGTACGCCACGATCGAACCGGCCGCGGAGCCACGGCCCGGACCCACCGCGATGCCGTTCTTCTTCGCCCACATGATGAAGTCGGCGACCACGAGGAAGTAGCCCGGGAACCCCATCTGGATGATGATGTCCATCTCGTACTCCGCCTGCTTCTGGCGGTCGTCCGGGACCCCGTTCGGATAGCGGCGGGCCATGCCGCGCCGCACTTCCTCCTTGAACCAGGTGACGTTGGTGTAGCCCTCCTCCGGGATGTCGAACTTCGGCATGAGGTCGCGCTTCTCGAACATGCCGGTCGTGTCGATCTGCTCGGCGACCAGGAGGGTGTTGCGGCAGCCCTCCTGCCAGGCGTCCGAGGAGTCGACCGCGTACATCTCGTCGGTGGACTTCAGGTAGTAGCCGGTGCCGTCGAAGCGGAAGCGGTCCGGGTCCGAGAGGTTCTTGCCGGTCTGGATGCACAGCAGGGCGTCGTGGGCCGTCGCCTCGTGCGCGTACGTGTAGTGCGAGTCGTTGGTGACCAGCGGGGGGATGCCGAGCTTCTTGCCGATCTCCAGGAGCCCGTCGCGGACCCGGCGCTCGATCTCGATGCCGTGGTCCATCAGCTCCAGGAAGTACCGGTCCTTGCCGAAGATGTCCTGGTACTCGGAGGCCGCCTTCAGGGCCTCGTCGAACTGGCCGAGGCGCAGACGGGTCTGGAGCTCGCCGGACGGGCAGCCGGTGGAGGCGATCAGGCCCTCCGACCACTGGGAGATCGTCTCCTTGTCCATGCGCGGCCACTTCTGCAGCCAGCCCTCGGCGTACGCGTCCGAGGACAGCTTGAACAGATTGTGCAGGCCCGTCTTGTTCGCCGCCCAGATCGTCTTGTGCGTGTAACCACCGGAGCCGGAGACGTCGTCCCGCTTCTGGTGCGGCTGGCCCCACTGGATCTTGCGCTTGTTGCGCCGGGACTCCGGCGCCACGTACGCCTCGATGCCGATGATCGGCGTGACGCCCGCCTTCTGCGCCGAGTGGAAGAAGTCGTACGCCCCGTGCAGGTTGCCGTGGTCCGACATGGCGATGTGCGTCATCCCCATCTCGTTGCACGCCTGGAACATGTCCTTCAGCCGCGCCGCGCCGTCCAGGAGCGAGTACTGGGTGTGCACGTGCAGGTGCGTGAAGGGGGGCTTCGACACGGCTGTGGCCTCCAACGGAAACACTTGGCGACAGGCTGCGGACAGTCTGGGGGGACAGCGGGGAAGTCTAGTCCGGGTCACTGACAGCCGACGGGCACTCGGGGGTACGGTCGAGCGTTGGAGAAGGACAGGGGGACAAGGAACACCTGTCCCACGTCATGCACCAGGAGGCACCCCGCGATGTCGGTCCCGCAGCCCACCGCCGAGCAGCGCGGTGAGCAGATCCTCGCCGTCTTCGACACCGCGTTCGGCGAGCTCCTCGCCGCCGACCCCGCGGCGTTCCGGGTGAAGTTCCGGAAGATGGCGGCCTCCGCCTTCGCGTTCTACCGGGGCACGGCCTGCCTCTTCTACCAGGACCTGGAGCGCGAGCAGCACGGCGGTCCGTACGTGGACGACCGCACGGGCCGGGTGTGGATCCACGGCGACCTGCACGCGGAGAACTTCGGCACGTACATGGACGCCCAGGGCCGCCTGATCTTCAACGTGAACGACTTCGACGAGGCGTACGTCGGCCCCTTCACGTGGGACCTGAAGCGCTTCGCCGCGTCCGTGGCCCTCATCGGCTACGCGAAGGCGCTCAGCGACGAGCAGATCACCGACCTGGTGCGCACGTACGCGACGGCGTACCGCGCGCGCATCCACGACCTGGCCACGGGCGCGAAGAGCGACGAGGTGCCGCCCTTCACCCTGGACACCGCCCAGGGCCCGCTCCTGGACGCGCTGCGGGACGCCCGCTCCCTGACCCGCTTCGGCCTGCTCGACTCCATGACCGAGATCCGTGACTTCGAGCGCCGCTTCGCGCCGGGCGGCGGCTCCATCGAGCTCGACGCCGCCACGCGGTACAAGGTCCTCGCCGCGTTCGACGGGTACCTGGAGACGCTGCCGGAGTCCTCCCTGTCCCGCCCGGACTCCTACCGCGTGAAGGACGTCGTCGGCCGCCGCGGCATCGGCATCGGCTCCGCGGGCCTGCCCTCGTACAACATCCTCCTCGAGGGCAACAGCGACGCCCTGGAGAACGACGTCGTGATCTACATGAAGCAGGCCCAGACCCCGGCCGTCTCGCGTCACCTCACGGACCCGGCGATCCGCGACTACTTCCAGCACGAGGGCCACCGCACGGTGATCTCCCAGCGCGCCCTGCAGGCGCACGCCGACCCCTGGCTCGGCTGGACCGAGCTCGACGGCGCGGGCCAGCTGGTCGCCGAGGTGTCGCCGTACGCCGTGGACCTGGACTGGTCGGACATCGACGACCCGGAGGAGATCGCCGCCGTGGTCGCCGACCTGGGCCGGGCCACCGCCACGATGCACGCCGCGGCGGACGACGAGAGCGGCCACTCGGACCTGGTGCCGTTCTCCACGGAGCGGGCGATCGACGCCGCGATCGCGGCCGACGAGGACGGCTTCGCCGGCCTGCTCGTGGACTTCGCGCACAGCTACGGCGCGCGGGCGCGGGCGGACCACCAGATCTTCGTCGACCTGTTCCGCAACGGCCGGATCCCGGGGCTGTAGGAGGCAGGAGCGGGGTCGTCCCGGCCGCCCGGTGATTCTCATGGGATTCAAAGGCCCCCTTTGGGGGTGTCCTACGACGGCTCATGGCACACTCGCTTGCGCGATGGACATATCCGGGACCCAGATCAGAGTGGTGCGCGCGGCACTGTTCACGGCGCTCGCCGTGACGCTGTCCGCCGCGTCGCACGTGCTGCTGTCCCGGGCCCCGCTGCCGCTCACGACGTGCCTGGCGGTCACGGCCGGCATCTACGTCATCGCGTACGCCCTGGCCGGGCGTGAGCGCGGCTTCGGCAGGATCGCCGCGCTCCTCGTCCCGCTCGAGCTCGCCGCCGACACGGCCTTCACCACCGGCCAGCACGTCTGCTACGGCGAGGCGGGCGGCCCGGTCGCCGGGCCCCTGCGCTCCGTCGGCTTCGACGTGCTGTGCGGCGGCAGCAGCGTCGGATCGCCGCTGGCCCGGATGGCGGGCGGCGAGGCCCACGGCGCCGCCGCGCTGCTCGCCGACGCCGATCCGGCCGCGGCCTGGCTCCTGCTCGGCGCGCACATCGGCGTCGGCCTCCTCGCCGCCGCCTGGCTGCACCGCGGCGAGCGCGCCATCTCCCAGCTGCTCCGTGCCGTGGCCGCGGCCACGTTCCGGCCGCTGCTCATCGCCGTCGCCGCGGTGACCGCCCGGGTCGCTCCGGGGCGCCGCCTGCCGAGGCCCGTCCGCCGTACCGTCGCGGTGCGGACGCGGCTGCTCGTGCACTGCGTGGGGCGGCGTGGACCGCCGTGCTCGGCCGTTCTCGCCTGAGCACACCCAGTCCACAGCACCGCCACACCCACGGAGTACCGCCATGAGCAAGCGCAACAGCCAGGCCTCGAAGCAGGCCGCCCGCGAGCGGATCCGCGCCCAGCAGGAGGCCGAGCGCCGCCGCGAGAAGCGCAAGCGGTCCACGATCGTCGGCGCGTCCATCGTCGCCGTCCTCGCCGTCGCGGGCGGCATCAGCTACGCCGTCGTCCAGAACAACAAGCCCGGCTACTGGGACGAGGCCAAGGACCAGAAGCTGGTCAAGCCCGCCAACACCTCCGGCGCGAACGGCACGACCGTCGTGCTCGGCAAGGAGAGCGCCAAGAAGACCCTGAAGGTCTACGAGGACCCGCGCTGCCCCGTCTGCGCCGGGTTCGAGCAGACCGTCGGCCCGACGGTCGAGAAGGACCTCAAGGACGGCAAGTACAAGGTCCAGTTCGTCGGCGCCACCTTCCTCGACAGGAACTTCCCGGGCGAGGGCTCCCGCAACGCGATGAGCGCGCTCGGCGCCGCCCTGGACGTCTCCCCGGACGCCTTCCTCGCCTACAAGAAGGCGCTGTACTCGGAGGCCAACCACCCGGCCGAGAGCGACGACAAGTTCAAGGACGACGCGAACCTCCTGAAGATCGCGAACGAGGTGCCCGAGCTCAAGAAGAGCGCGGCCTTCAAGAAGGCGGTCAAGGACGGCACGTACGACCGCTGGGCCCTGGAGATGTCGGACGCGTTCCAGGACAACAAGGACGGCGTCGAGGGCACCCCGGCCTTCGTCATGAACGGCAAGCAGCTCAAGGGCCCCGACGGCCGGAACGCGCCGATGACGGTCGAGGACTACAACAAGGCCGTGAACGAGGCCATCAAGGGCTGATCGGGAGCTATCACGCAAGCGGAGTAGACGACTTGCGGAAGAGCGGGCGAACTTTTCGAAAGGCGCCCGCTCTTCGCCGTTACCGGTCCGTAGGGTTCCTCCTCGTGACCCATCGAATAGGCACCGCATCGCCCGAGCCCGCCGAGGTCTCCGAGAGACCCCAGGCCCCCGCGCTCACGCCCCGCCGCCGCACCGTCGTCAAGGCGGCGGCCGTGACCGCCGCCCTCGCCGCCGCGCCCCTCGCGGCCTCCTCCCCGGCGTACGCCGCCGAAGGCCCCGCCTTCCTGCACGGCGTCGCCTCCGGTGACCCGCTGCCCGACGGTGTCCTGCTGTGGACGCGGATCACGCCGACACCGGACGCGGTGCCCGGCTCCGGCAAGGGGCCGGACGTACAGGTGCGTTGGGAGGTGGCCGAGGACAAGGACTTCACCCGGGTCGTCGGGCGCGGCGCGACCACCGCGAAGGCGGCGAGCGACCACACCGTCAAGGCCGATGTAAGGGGCCTGCGCCAGGCGACGGCCTATTACTACCGCTTCTCCGTAGAAGGCGGTTCGACAGGAGCCGGTTCGGCAGGAAGCGTCCACTCCCCCGTCGGCCGCACCCGCACCACCCCCGCCCACGACGCCACCGCCCCCGGCGTCCGCTTCGGCGTGGTGTCCTGCTCCAACTGGGAGTCCGGCTACTTCTCCGCGTACCGCCACCTCGCGGCCCGTACCGAGCTCGACGCGGTCCTGCACCTCGGCGACTACCTGTACGAGTACGCGTCCGGCGGCTTCGCCTCGCCCGGCGGCGTCGTGCGCGAGCACCAGCCCAAGCACGAGATCGTCACGCTCGCCGACTACCGCGTCCGGCACGCCGCCCACAAGACCGACCCCGACGCGCAGGCGATGCACGCCACCCACCCGGTCATCGCGATCTGGGACGACCACGAGGTCGCCAACGACGCCTGGTCCGGCGGCGCCGAGAACCACCAGCCGGACACCGAGGGCCCCTGGGCCGCGCGCGTCGCGGCCGCCAAGCAGGCGTACTTCGAGTGGATGCCGGTGCGCCCGGCCACGGAAGGCACCGTCTACCGCCGCCTGCGCTTCGGCAAGCTGGCCGACCTGCACCTGCTCGACCTGCGCTCCTTCCGCTCCCAGCAGGCGAAGGTGGGCAGCGGCGCCGTGGACTCCCCGGAGCGCACGATCACGGGCCGCGCCCAGCTCGACTGGCTGAAGGCGGGGCTCGCCTCGTCGGACGCCGCGTGGAAGCTGGTCGGCACGTCGGTGATGATCTCGCCGGTCGCCTTCGGCTCGCTCCCCGCCTACCTCCTCGCGCCGCTCGCGGAGCTGCTCGGCCTGCCCAAGGAGGGCCTGGCCGTCAACACCGACCAGTGGGACGGCTATACGCACGACCGCAAGGAGCTGATCGGGCACCTGCGGGACAAGGGCGTGCGGAACACCGTCTTCCTGACCGGTGACATCCACATGGCGTGGGCGAACGACGTGCCGGTGACGGCCGCCACGTACCCGTCCTCGCCGTCGGCGGCCACGGAGTTCGTCGTGACGTCCGTGACCTCCGACAACGTCGACGACTTCCTGAAGGTCCCGCCGCACACCCTGTCGCTGGCCGGCGTCGCCGCCGTCAAGGCCGCCAACCGCCATGTGAAGTGGCTCGACATGGACTCGCACGGCTACGGCGTCCTCGACGTGACCGCCGAGCGCTCGCAGATGGACTACTACGTGATCTCCGACCGCGAGGACCCGAAGGCGACGTCGTCCTGGGCCCGTTCGTACCGCACGCTCAGCGGCACGCAGAAGGTGGAGCGGGCGCAGGCGCCGGTGCGCTGACCGGCGCGCGCCCGAGCGCCTACCCTGTCGCCCATGAGTGGCCAGGGGGATGTGATCGACGGCCGCTTCGAGCTCGTCGAACGGCTCGGCAGCGGCGGCATGGGCACGGTGTGGCGGGCCCGCGACACCGTGCTCCACCGCGAGGTGGCGCTGAAGGAGGTACGGCCTCCGGGTCCCGGTGCGACCGGCGAGTCCGCCGCCGTCCTGCGCGAGCGGGTGCTGCGCGAGGCACGGGCGCTCGCCCGCCTCAACCACCCCCATGTGGTGACGGTCCACCAGATCGTCGACACCGCCGCCGGTGCGCACCCCTGGCTGGTGATGGAGCTGCTGCCCGGCCGCACCCTCCAGGACCTCCTGGAGGAGCGGACGCTGCCGCCGCACGAGGCGGCGCGCCTGGGCCGCGAGCTGCTCTCGGCCCTGCGCGCCGCCCACGCGGCGGGCGTCCTGCACCGCGACCTCAAGCCCGCCAACGTCCTGCTGCGGGAGCCGCCCCGGCCCGGCGCGCTGCCGCCCGCGGTCCTCACGGACTTCGGCATCGCCGCGCTCCAGGGCGCCACGCAGCTCACCGCCACCGGCGAGCTGATCGGTTCCCCGGAGTACATCGCGCCCGAGCGCGTCCGCGGCACCGGCGAGGGCCCGGCGGCCGACCTGTGGTCGCTCGGCCTCGTCCTGTACGTCGCCGTGGAGGGCGTCAGTCCGCTGCGCCGCGCGTCGACCCTCGCCACGCTCGCCGCCGTGCTGGAGGACCCGGTGCCGCCGCCGGTGCGCTCCGGCCCGCTCGCGCCGGTCCTGGCGGCGCTGCTCGTCCGGGATCCGGCGCTGCGGCCGGACGCGGAGCGGCTCGACGCGATGCTGGCGGCGGTCGCCGAGGGCGGAGGGGCAGTGGCCGAGGGCGGAGAGGCAGTGGTCGAGGGCGGGCCCGCGGTGCCGCCCGACGCGGTCGCGTACCGGCCGACGGTGACCGCGGCCCGCCCGGGGCCGCCCGCCGCGCCGCCGCGTCCGGGGCCCCGGCGGCGTACGCCAGTCCTCGTCGCGGCCGTCTCCGTGGCCCTCGCCCTGGTGGCGGGCGTCGCCCTCGTGCTCGCCCTGGAGGACGGGGACGAGCCGGACGGCACGGCGGGCGGGGAGCCGACCAGGATCACGGAGTCCACCCCGCGGGACGGCGGGAGGCGTTCGCCGACGCCCTCGACCCAGCACGCCTCGAAGCCCGCCCCCGGGCGCTGGATCGCCCAGCTGCACTCCGAGCCGGACACGTCGTCCCCGGCGACGCGCGACCGCAAGCTCGCGGCCGTACGCAGGCAGGTGCCGGAGGCCCAGTACCTGCACAGCGACGACTACGCCTCGCTGCGCCCCGGCTTCTGGGTGTTCTACGCGCCGGGGCCGTTCGCGGACGGGCGGGCGGCGCTGCGGTTCTGCGCGGAGCGCGGCCGGACGTCGGGCACCGCGTGTCTGGGCCGGTACCTCAGCACGAACGGCGCCGACTTCGGCCTCCAGTGCAAGCCGCCCCTGAGCGCCCCGGCCGGACGCTGCACCAGGCCCTGAGCGAGCCCCGAACCCCGAGCCTCAACAGCTCAACGGCTCACAGCGTCTCCAGGAACCCGAGCGCCGTCCGCCACGTGGCGTCGGCCGCCTCGGCGTCGTAGTCGTCCAGGTCCGGGTCGGTGTACAGGTGCCCGGCACCGGCGTAGCGGTAGATCTCCACGTCCGCCCCGGCCCGGCCCATCTGCAGGTACCAGGCGCTCAGCCAGTCGTCGGTCTCGAACGGGTCGGGCTCGGCGACGTGCAGCTGCACCGGCAGCTCGTCCACCGACGCGTTCTCCGCGATGTCGGACGTGCCGTGCAGGAGCAGCAGCCCGCGCGCCTTGTCGTCGCCGAGGGCGAGGGTCTGCGCGACCGAGGCCCCGAACGAGAAGCCCGCGTAGACGAGGCCCCGCTCCGAGTACGGCGCCGCGGCCAGGACGGCGCGCTTGAGCAGCTCGTCCCTGCCGAGCTCGTCCCGGTGGGCCATGCCCTCCTCGACGGTCTCGAAGGTGCGGCCGTCGAAGAGGTCCGGGGTCCACACCTCGTGCCCGGCGGCGCGGAGCCGGTCGGCCGCCGCGCGCACCGCGGGCCGGAGCCCGTACGTCGAATGGAAAAGCATGATGTTCATGAGGCCATCGTGCCACCTGCGCCGGAAGGCTCCGCCTACCCTCGGAGGCATGGAGAACGTCCTGCGCCCGTTGATCGTGGTCGGCGCCTCGGTCGTGCTCACGCTGGCCGTCGGCTGGCTGGTGGACGCGGCCCTGCGCCGCGCCGACGCCCGGCAGCCCGAGCGCCCGCTGTGGGGCCTGCTGCGCCGCTGCCGGCTGCCCCTGCAAGTCGTGCTGTGCACCGCCCTGCTGCGGGGGTCGTACGAGCACGCGAAGGTCGCCGAGGACCACTCGGCGGGCATCGCCAGACTCCTCTCGCTGGTGCTCATCGGGTCGGTGGCCTGGCTGGCCGTGCGGATCGCGGCGGCCATAGTGGAGGCGTCGTACGCGCGCTACGCCGCCGCGCACCGCGACCCGGCCCGGGTCCGCCGGGTCCGGACGCAGGTCACGCTGATCCAGCGCGTGGTCACTGCCCTCATCGGCGTGGTGGCCGTCGCCGCGATGCTGCTGACGTTCCCCGCGATGCAGGCCGCGGGGACCTCGCTGCTCGCGTCGGCGGGCATCCTCGGCATCGTCGCGGGCGTGGCGGCGCAGTCCACGCTCGGGAACCTCTTCGCGGGCCTGCAGATCGCGTTCGGGGACATGGTGCGGATCGGCGACACGGTCGTCGTGGACGGCGAGTGGGGAACGGTCGAGGAGATCACGCTGACCTTCCTCGCCGTGCGCACCTGGGACGAGCGCCGGATCACCATGCCCGTCTCGTACTTCACGTCGAAGCCGTTCGAGAACTGGTCGCGCGGCGGCGCCCAGATGACCGGGACCGTCTTCTTCCAGCTCGACCACACGGCCCCGGTGGCGGCGATGCGCGAGAAGCTGCACGACATCCTGCGCGAGTGCGCCGCCTGGGACGGCCGCGACTGGGGCCTCGCCGTCACGGACACGACGGTGAGCACGATCCAGGTGCGCGCGCTCGTCACCGCCAAGGACGCCGACGACATCTGGACGGTGCGGGTCACGGTCCGCGAGCAGCTGGTCGCCTGGCTGGCCGCGCACCATCCGTACGCGCTGCCGCGGGTCAACACCGCCTGGGCCGAGCTGCCGCCGGACGGCGACGACCGCCCGTCCCCGGCGGCGCCGCACGTGCCGCGCACGGGCCGGGGCTGAGGCCCGGCCGAGGCGGCGGGCGTCAGGCGTCGGGCGTCAGCGCAGGCTGCGTACGTCCAGGTGGTGCAGGACCCGGTCCACGACCTCCGGGTCGGAGCCGGGCTCGCTGCGCGCGGCGAGGACCGCGTGGCGGGCGGCCGACATCATCTCGCGCTGGATGCGCTGGACCGCCTTGAACCGGTCGACGCGCTTGGCGTACCGCTCGCGCCGCTCGTCGTCCACGATGTCCGGGCTGATCCGGGCGCCGATGTCGAAGGCGCCGCGCAACAGGCGCTCGGAGATCTCCTCGGGCAGCTCCTCGACCTCCTCGATCTCCTTGAGGCGGGCCTTGGCGGCCTTGGCGGCGCGCAGGGCGAGGTCGCGCTCAAGGGCCCGCTCGGCATCGGTGTCCGCGCGCACGCCGAGCCGCTTCACCAGCCACGGCAGCGTGAGGCCCTGCGCGACGAGCGTCGCCATGATCACGCAGAAGGCGATGAAGACGATCTCGTCGCGGGCCGGGAACGGAGCTCCGTCGTCCGTCTTCAGCGGGATGGCGAGGGCGAGCGCCACCGACGCCACGCCGCGCATCCCCGACCACCACATGACGACCGTCTCGCGCCACGACACCGGGATCTCCTCGTCGTAATCGCGCCGCTTGTGCAGCCGCTTGGCGAGCCAGGTCGCGGGCAGCAGCCACAGCAGGCGGACGCCGACGACGACCGCGACGACCACCGCGCCCCAGCCGAGCATCTGTCCCTCGCGCCCCTGGGACGTGCCGAAGACGTTGTGCAGTTCGAGCCCGATCAGGCCGAAGGCGACGCCGGTGACGAGGGTGTCGACGATCTGCCAGAAGGTCTGGCCGGTGATCCGGCCGAGCACGTCGTCGGCGTCGACGGCGCGCTCGGCGAGGTAGAGGGCGGTGGTCAGGACGGCGAGGACGCCGGAGCCCTTCAGCTCCTCGGCGAGTACGTAGGCGACGAACGGCACGAGCAGCGTCAGGCCCGTCTGCAGCGTCGCGTCGGCGAGCAGACCCATGAGCTTGTTGCTGAGCCAGCCGAGCGCGAGCCCCACGGCGACGGCGACGACCGCGGACAGGACGAGCTGGCCGACGGCCGAGGGCCAGGAGAAGGTGCCGCTGACGGCGGCGGCGATCGCCACGTGGTAGAGCACGATCGCGGTGACGTCGTTGAAGAGCCCCTCGCCCTCCAGGATCGACACCAGGCGGCGCGGCAGGCCGAGGGAGCCCGCGACGGCGGTGGCGGCGACCGGGTCGGGCGGCGCGACGAGGGCGCCGAGCGCGAGCGCGGCGGCGAGCGGAAGCCCCGGCACGATCGCGTGGGCGACGGCCGCGACCGCCGTCGTCGTGACGAAGACGAGCGCGACGGCGAGCAGCAGGATGGGCCGGATGTTGGCCGTGAACTGCCGCCAGGACGTGCGCTGCACGGCGGCGTACAGGAGCGGCGGCAGGACCAGCGGCAGGATGAATTCCGGCGGGATGTCGACGTTCGGCACGAAGTGCAGGAAGGCGAGGACGATGCCCACGAGCGTCATGAGCACCGGCGCGGGGAGCCCGAGCCGGTCCCCCAGCGGCACGGTCACCAGGGCGCCCAGCAACAGCACGAGCAGCAGCGCCAGTTGATCCATGGGGCGCCCTCCGGGGGTACGAGGCCTGACCGGTCAAGACCTCAACCTTGCCACGGAATGCGGTAAATGCCGCAAAAGCGACATCGATGGCGCTCCGCGCGGACAGCGCTCCCCGTGGAGGGCGCTACCCGCCGGGGGCGCTACCCGTGCAGCGGCTTCCTCATCGCCCGGTGCGGAATCCCGGCGTCCGGAAACTCGGGCCCGTACGCCACGTATCCGAGGCGCTCGTAGAACCCGAGGGCCTGCGTCTGCGCGTGCAGGTCGACAGCGGCGAGCCCCCGCTCCCGGGCGGCGTCCTCGATGGCCCGCACCAGCGCGGCGCCCGCCCCGAGCCCGCGCGCGGACCGCAGGACGGCGAGGCGCCCCAAGGCACCCACGCCCGCGTCCCCGCCGTTCTTGACGGCCGCCGCCTCGCCCGTGAGCAGCCGCCCGGTCCCCACCGGCGCCCCGTCGGAGGCGCGGACCGCGAGCACGTGCACGGCCCCCTCGTCGTACTCGTCGTACTCCAGGTCCTCCGGGACCCCCTGCTCGGCGACGAAGACCTCCTTGCGGACGGCGAAGCACGCGTCCAGGTCCGCCCGGCCCTCCGCGACCCGGCAGCTCACGCCGCCCGCGGCGGTCATGCGCTCTCCGCCCTGACCCGGTCGAGCGCCAGCTGGAGGTCGTCGGGGTAGGCGCTCTCGAACTCCACCCACTGGCCGTCCCCGGGGTGCTCGAAGCCCAGCCGCACCGCGTGCAGCCACTGGCGGGTGAGGCCGAGGCGCTTGGCGAGCGTCGGGTCCGCGCCGTACGTCATGTCGCCCACGCACGGGTGCCGGTGGGCCGCCATGTGGACGCGGATCTGGTGGGTGCGGCCCGTCTCCAGCTTGATGTCGAGCAGCGACGCCGCGCGGAAGGCCTCCACCAGGTCGTAGTGCGTGACCGACGGCTTGCCCTCGGCGGTGACCGCCCACTTGTAGTCGTGGTTCGGGTGGCGGCCGATGGGGGCGTCGATGGTGCCGCTCATGGGGTCGGGGTGGCCCTGGACCAGCGCGTTGTACCGCTTGTCGACCGTGCGCTCCTTGAACTGGCGCTTCAGCGACGTGTACGCCCGCTCGGACTTGGCGACGACCATCAGGCCGGACGTGCCGACGTCCAGGCGGTGCACGATGCCCTGGCGCTCGGCGGCGCCCGACGTCGAGATGCGGTACCCGGCGGCCGCGAGGCCGCCGATCACGGTCGTGCCCGTCCAGCCCGGGCTCGGGTGCGCGGCCACGCCGACGGGCTTGACGATCACGACGATGTCGTCGTCGTCATGCACGATCTCCATGCCCTCGACGGGCTCGGCGACGATCTGCACCGGCGCGGGGGCCTGCGGCATCTCCACTTCCAGCCAGGCCCCGCCGTGCACGCGCTCGGACTTGCCGGCCACCGTGCCGTCGACCAGCACCTTGCCGGCGGCCGCGAGCTCGGCCGCCTTCGTGCGGGAGAACCCGAACATGCGCGAGATGGCGGCGTCGACGCGCTCGCCCTCAAGGCCGTCGGGCACGGGCAGGGTACGGATCTCGGGAATCGTGCTCACCCCACGAGTATGCAGGAGGGGTACGACACTCCGGCACCAAAGGCCCTGCCGGGCGCCTCCGCCTCAGTCCTTGTGGACGGTCCCGTCCGGGTCGAGCCCCCGGAACGAGAGCAGCACGATCAGGATTCCGCCGCACACGATCGCGGAGTCCGCGAGGTTGAAGACCGCGAACCCCTTCGGCGCGATGAAGTCGACCACGGCGCCCTTGAAGACGCCGGGCGAGCGGAAGAGCCGGTCGGTGAGGTTGCCGAGCGCGCCGCCGAGCAGCAGGCCGAGCGCGATCGCCCAGGGCAGGCTGTAGAGCTTGCGCGCGAGCCGGGCGATCACCACGATCACGCCCGTGGCGATCACCGTGAAGATGATGGTGTAGGCCTCACCCATCCCGAAGGCGGCGCCCCGGTTCCGGATCGCGTTGAAGCGCAGCAGGTCACCGACCACGTCGATCGGCTCGTGGTGCTCCAGCTTGGCGACCACGACCATCTTGCTGACGAGGTCCAGGGCGTACGCCAGCAGGGCCACCCCGAACAGCACGGCGATCTTGCGCCTGCCCCGGGGCTTCCGCTCGCCGTCGGGCTCCTGCCCGCCGTCGGCGTTGTGCTCTGCCTCAGGGATTTCCGGCGTACCGATGATGCGCTCCGCCTCTGCCACGTGAGTCCCTCAACCTAGGTACCTGACTGGGACGAGGGTACGGCACACACGTACGGACCAAGGCGTCCAGGCGGCCCTCAGGAGCGCCGTTCCTGCTTCTGCTTGCACTCCACACACAGGGTCGCGCGCGGGAAGGCCTGCATGCGTGCTTTGCCGATGGGCTGTCCGCAGTTCTCGCAGAGCCCGTACGTCCCCGCGTCGAGCCGCTCCAGGGCGCGCTCGGTCTGCTCCAGCATCTCCCGGGCGTTCGCGGCGAGCGCCATCTCGTGCTCCCGGGTGATGTTCTTCGTGCCGGTGTCGGCCTGGTCGTCGCCCGCGCCGTCCCCGGAGTCCCGCATCAGACCGGCGAGCGAGTCCTCGGACGCCTGGATCTCGCTGCGCAGCCGCAGCACCTCGGACATCAGCTCGGTCCGCGCCTCGGCGACCTCCGCCGGGGTCCACGGATCCTCGCCGGGGCGCACCGCCAGTTCGCCGGGCACCACGGCGGCGGCCCGTGCCTTGGGCACCGCCCCCGGCTGCTTCGCCGCCGTCGCCGTGCCCGGAGTCTTCTTCGCAACCACTGTCGTGGCTCCCGTCGTCTCCGCGGCCAAAGCCGCATCCTCGGCCGCGGACGCGGCCGCCTTCTTGGCCGTACGCTTCCTGGCCCCTGGGCCCTTCGCGGCGGCCCTCCCGGCCGCGGGCCCGGTGGCCGCCTCCGTCCCGGCCTCCCCGCCCTCGTCGGCGGGCGCCTTCGCGGCGGGTGCCTTCTTCGCCACCGTCTTCTTGGCCGCCGTCTTCTCCGTCGCCGCAGTCGCTGTCTTCTTGGCCGCCGCCTTCTTGACCGCCGCCTTCGTGGTGGCGGTCTTCTCCGCCGCCTTCTTGGTGGCGGTCTTCGCGGCAGCCCCCTTCCCGGCTGCCGCCTCCTTGGAGGACGCCTTTTGGGCGGCGGTACCTCCCGTGGCGCGGCCCGCATCGGTGTCCCCGGCCGCCGCCTTCTTGGCCACGGCTCCCTTGGCGGCGGTCTTGGCGACGGTCTTGGCAGCGCTCTTCTTGGTGGCGGCCTTCCCAGCGGTGGCCGTCCCGGTGGCGCTCTTCTTGGCGGTGGGCTCCGCAGCGGTGGTCTTCTTGGCCGCCGCCTTCTTGGCGGTGCTCTTGGCGGTGCTCTTCGTAGCCGCGGGTTTCGCAGCCGTGGCCTTCTTGGCTGCCGTCTTGGCCGCCGACCCCTTCGTCGTGGTCTTCTTCGGTCCCGAGGGCGCGGCCGCGGCGGCCTTGCCGGCCCGCACGGTCTTCACCGCGCGGGTGCCCTTGCCGCCCGTTTCCCCGGCCGCCCCGCCGGCCTCCGCGCCGCCCTTTCCCTTGGCCGCCGAACCTGTGGATCTGCTGGACGCCGACTGCTGTACGGCGGTCTTCTTCGCCACCATGCCCGCGGCCCCTTCACATATTGTGATCTTGCTCGCGAATCGTGCTGGGACGATAAATCGACTCCAGGCCCGCGGCAACGGGGCACGCCGCCCGATCCGCCCGCCCCGCGGGTGCCGCACGGCGAGCCTGCATGCGTTGTGCCCAGCTCTTCGCCGGGTAATCCGACGGCCGGGGCGCACCGGGACGCGTCGGCGTGCGTCTCGCCATTCGGGTCAGTACGGCCCCCGCGCCCGCACCGCCCCGGGCCCGCCCTGGGGCCGCCGGAAAACCGGTCGGCGCCCCCACCCCGGGCGCCGTACACTGGGCGGAGCGAAAAGCGTGGATGGGGACGAGTAGCGACGTACGCAGCCATGAGCGACCCGGGGACGGTGAGAGCCCGGGGGCGAGCGCGACGCGAAGATCACCCCGGAGCCGCCGGAAGAAAGCCGCAGCCCAGAGCCGAGCCAGGCCGGGGCGGGCGAGTAGACCCGGCATCGCGACCCCAATGAGGGGGCCTTCCCGGCACGAGCGCCACCGGAGGGCCAAGGAGGGTGGTACCGCGGGAGCGCCGGACGACGGCTCTCGTCCCTCCGACGGATCGGAAAGCTGTCCGCCGGAGGAAGCTCGTTGAATACGCAGCCGCAGTACCGCCAGGTACCCGCCCAGGTCGATCTGCCCGCCCTCGAGCACGCCGTGCTCGACTTCTGGGAAGAGCAGAAGATCTTCGCCAAGAGCCTCGAGCAGTCCGAGGGCCGCCCCGAGTGGGTCTTCTACGAGGGCCCGCCCACCGCCAACGGCATGCCGGGCGCCCACCACATCGAGGCCCGCGTCTTCAAGGACGTCTTCCCGCGCTTCCGCACCATGCGCGGCTACCACGTGGCCCGCAAGGCCGGCTGGGACTGCCACGGCCTGCCCGTCGAGCTCGCGGTGGAGAAGGAGCTCGGCTTCAGCGGCAAGAAGGACATCGAGTCGTACGGCATCGCCGCGTTCAACGCCAAGTGCCGCGAGTCGGTGACCCGGCACACGGACGCCTTCGCCGAGCTGACGACCCGCATGGGCTACTGGGTCGACCTGGACGACGCGTACCGCACGATGAACCCGGAGTACGTCGACTCCGTCTGGTGGTCCCTGAAGGAGATCTTCAAGAAGGACCTCCTCGTCCAGGACCACCGCGTCGCCCCCTGGTGCCCCCGCTGCGGCACCGGCCTGTCCGACCACGAGCTGGCCCAGGGCTACGAGACGGTCGTCGACCCGTCCGTCTACGTCCGCTTCCCGCTCACCGGCGGCCCCCTCGCGGGCGAGGCCGCCCTCCTGGTGTGGACGACCACTCCGTGGACCCTGGTGTCCAACACGGCGGTGGCCGCGCACCCGGACGTCACCTACGTGGTGGCCACCGACGGCAAGGAGAAGCTGGTCGTCGCCGAGCCCCTGGTGGAGAAGGCCCTCGGCGAGGGCTGGGAGACCACGGGCCAGAAGTTCACCGGCACCGAGATGGAGCGCTGGACGTACCAGCGCCCCTTCGAGCTGGTGGAGTTCCCCGCCGAGGCGCACTACGTGGTCAACGCCGAGTACGTGACCACGGAGGACGGCACGGGTCTGGTCCACCAGTCCCCCGCCTTCGGCGAGGACGACCTCAAGGTCTGCCGTTCGTACGGCCTGCCGGTGGTGAACCCGGTCCGCCCGGACGGCACCTTCGAGGAGGACGTCCCCCTCGTGGGCGGTGTCTTCTTCAAGAAGGCGGACGAGAGCCTCACCAAGGACCTGGCCGACCGCGGCCTGCTCTTCAAGCACATCGCGTACGAGCACAGCTATCCGCACTGCTGGCGCTGCCACACCGCGCTCCTCTACTACGCGCAGCCGTCCTGGTACATCCGCACCACGGCCGTCAAGGACCGCCTCGTCCAGGAGAACGAGAAGACCAACTGGTTCCCCGACTCGGTCAAGCACGGCCGCTTCGGCGACTGGCTGACCAACAACGTCGACTGGGCGCTCTCCCGCAACCGCTACTGGGGCACCCCGCTGCCCATCTGGCGCTGCGAGGAGGGCCACCTCACCTGCGTCGGCTCCCGCGCCGAGCTCACCGAGCTCACCGGCACCGACCAGTCGGGCCTCGACCCGCACCGCCCGTTCATCGACGAGGTCACCTTCGGCTGCACCCACGACGGCTGCTCGCTCACGGCCACGCGCGTGCCCGAGGTCATCGACGCCTGGTACGACTCGGGCTCGATGCCGTTCGCGCAGTGGGGCTACCCGTACAAGAACAAGGAGCTCTTCGAGAGCCGCTACCCGGCGCAGTTCATCTCGGAGGCCATCGACCAGACCCGCGGCTGGTTCTACACGCTGATGGCCGTCGGCACCCTGGTCTTCGACAAGTCGAGTTACGAGAACGTCGTCTGCCTCGGCCACATCCTCGCCGAGGACGGCCGCAAGATGTCCAAGCACCTGGGCAACATCCTGCAGCCGATCCCGCTGATGGACCAGCACGGCGCCGACGCGGTCCGCTGGTTCATGGCGGCCGGCGGCTCCCCGTGGGCGGCCCGCCGCGTCGGCCACGGCACGATCCAGGAGGTCGTCCGCAAGACCCTCCTGACGTACTGGAACACGGTCGCCTTCCAGGCGCTCTACGCCCGTACGTCGAAGTGGGCCCCCTCGGACACCGACCCGGCGCCCGCCGACCGCCCGCTCCTCGACCGCTGGCTGCTCAGCGAGCTGCACGCGCTCACCGACCAGGTGACGCAGGCCCTGGACGCCTACGACACCCAGCGCGCGGGCAAGCTCCTGTCCGCCTTCGTCGACAACCTCTCCAACTGGTACGTACGCCGCTCGCGCCGCCGCTTCTGGCAGGGCGACGCGGCCGCGCTTCGCACCCTGCACGAGGTCGTCGAGACGGTCACGCGCCTGATGGCCCCGCTGACGCCGTTCATCACGGAGCGCGTCTGGCAGGACCTCGTCGTCCCCGTCACCCCGGACGCCCCGGAGTCGGTGCACCTCGCCACCTGGCCCGAGGCCGATCTGACGGCGGTCGACCCCGACCTGTCGAAGCAGATGACCCTGGTCCGCCGCCTCGTCGAACTGGGCCGTGCCTCGCGCGCCGAGTCGGGCGTCAAGACCCGCCAGCCGCTGTCCCGCGCCCTCGTCGCGGCGACCGGCTTCGAGTCGCTGAGCCCCGAACTGCGCACGCAGATCACGGAAGAGCTGAACGTCTCGACCCTGGCCTCGCTCTCCGAAGTCGGCGGCTCCCTGGTCGACACCACGGCCAAGGCCAACTTCCGTGCCCTGGGCAAGCGCTTCGGCAAGGGCGTCCAGGCGGTGGCCAAGGCCGTCGCCGAGGCCGACGCGGCCGCGCTGTCCCTCGCCCTGCGCGAGGGCACGGCGTCGGTGGAGGTCGACGGCGAGACCGTGACGCTCGCCCCGGACGAGGTCATCATCACGGAGACGCCGCGCGAAGGCTGGTCGGTGGCGTCCGACTCCGGCGCCACGGTCGCCCTCGACCTGGAGCTCACGGACGAGCTGCGGCGCGCGGGCCTGGCCCGTGACGCGATCCGCCTGATCCAGGAGGCCCGCAAGAACAGCGGCCTGGACGTCGCGGACCGCATCGCCCTGCGCTGGACCTCCCCGGACGAGGCCGTCACCACGGCCCTGACCGACCACGCCGCGCTCATCGCGGACGAGGTCCTCGCCACGGACTTCGCCCCGGGCGGGGCGGACGACACCTACGGCGAGCCGTTCACGGACGACTCCCTGAACCTCACGTTCCGCCTCCGCAAGGCCTAACAGCACCACCGAAGGCCCGGTCCCCCAAGCCACTTGGGGAACCGGGCCTTCAGCGTTACCCGCTGTGGGCAGCTGGTCCGCCCAGAGGGCGGAACGGGTGGGCACAGCCCACAACGGCGGGGCCACCCTCAACGCAAAAGGGCGGAGCCCCCGGATACTCCGGGGGCTCCGCCCTGAACGCGCTGCCGACGCCTACGGCGTACTACCGCCCGTCAGTTGTCGTCCTCATCGATGAGGAAACCCCGCATCGGAGACGGCGCCTGCTGCATCGGCTGCGGAGCCTGCGGCCGCACCGGCGCCATCGGCTGGGTCATCGCCGGGGACATCTGCTGCTGACCGCCGTACGACGGGCCGCCCGCGGACTGCGGGTTGCCGCCCATCGACTGGTTGCCGCCGTAGGACGGGGCACCCGCGCCGGCCGGGGCCATCGAAGGCGCCGGGGACGGCGGAAGGGAGGCGGTCGCCGGGGTCCGCGGCGGAGCCAGCGAGTCGTCGGCCTGGGTCTCCAGCTGACGCAGCTGCGACTCCAGGTAGGACTTCAGACGCGTGCGGTACTCGCGCTCGAAGCCGCGCAGGTCCTCGACCTTGCGCTCCAGCGTGGCGCGGGCGGACTCCAGGGAGCCCATCGCGACGCGGTGCTTCTCCTGCGCGTCCCGCTCCAGGGCGTCGGCCTTGGCACGGGCGTCGCGCTCCAGGCCCTCGGCGCGCGAACGGGCCTCGCCCACGATCTTGTTGGCCTCGGAACGGGCCTCCGCGATCGCCTGGTCGGCGGTCTGCTGCGCGAGCGAGAGCACACGGGCGGCGCTGTCGCCGCCGGGGCCCTGGCCGGGCTGCGGCATCTGCGGGCCGTGGCCGCCCATCGGACCGCCCATGGGGCCGCCCATCGGACCCTGACCCATCGGGCCGGGACCCTGCGGACCGCCCTGCGGTCCGTGGCCGCCGGCGCCCGGGGGCAGCTGCGGGGCGCCGCCGGGCAGCTGGGGCGGACCGCCCATCGGGTGCTGCTGCTGCGGCGGAACCGGCTGCGGACCCGATATTGCGGCGGGCACGGGCGCGCCGGGGCGCTGGTCCTGGGGAGGACCGTCGGGGCCCTTGCGCATGCCGCCCTGCTGCTGGTTCTGCGCGGCGGCGCGCGTGGCCGCGGCCAGCTTGGCGCGCAGGTCCTCGTTCTCGCGGAGCAGGCGGGTCAGTTCGGCTTCGACCTCATCGAGGAAGGCATCGACCTCGTCCTCGTCATAGCCTTCTCGGAGGCGGACGGTCGTGAACTGCTTGTTCCGCACGTCCTCGGGGGTCAACGGCATCTCTTCACCTCAACGTAGTCGTCGGCATTCGGCAAGACCGTATCGTTCACAGCCGGCTCACGACGGAGATCAGGATGTAGACGATGATCATCAGTACGAAGAAGGACAGGTCGAGCGCCACGCCCCCGAGACGCAGCGGCGGAATGAACCGCCGCAGAAGCTTGAGCGGTGGATCGGTGACAGTGTAGGTGGCCTCCAGAACGACCACCATCGCCTTGCCGGGTTGCCATGAGCGGGCGAACTGGAAGACGTAGTCCATGACCAACCGGAAGATCAGCACGATGAGGAAACACATCAGCGCGATGTAGATCACTTGCAAGACCACGCCCATGTCCGCGTTTCCCTCTCCCCTGCATCTGGTCGCATCCGCGCTGTGTCGGTCCGGTACTGCTGGTTACTGCACTGCGTCTCAGCTCTGGTTGAAGAACCCGCCCTCTGCGATACGGGCCTTGTCCTCCGCCGTGACATCGACGTTAGCAGGCGACAACAGGAACACCTTCTGCGTCACTCGCTCGATACTGCCATGCAGACCGAAGACGAGACCGGCGGCAAAGTCGACAAGTCGCTTCGCGTCCGTGTCGTCCATCTCCGTCAAGTTCATGATCACCGGGGTGCCTTCGCGGAAGTGTTCCCCGATGGTACGGGCTTCGTTGTAGGTCCGGGGGTGAAGCGTGGTGATGCGGTAGGGCTCACGCTCGGACACGACCTTGGGCATGATCACCGGTGCGTTCTTCTCCAGGCTCTGGCGTTCAGGTGTGATAGATGCCACGGGGGCGATTCGCGCCGGTCGTACCGATTCAGCGGGAAGCGAAGCGGGCCGCGGCGCGGCTTCCCGCGGCGCCGACGGCTGCACCACTCGTACCGGTTCGTCCCTTTCCAAGTCCCGGTCCGACAGATGGGACTGGTGGGACTGGTGCGGCGGTTCGTGCCGCCGGCGGTCGCGCTCGGGCTCCGGCTCGGGTTCGAAATCGTCATCGGGGTCGAATCCCCGGCCGTCGTAACCGTCGTCCTCCACGAGGCCGAGGTAGACCGCCATCTTGCGCATCGCGCCGGCCATGCTCTGAGTCCTCCGCTCTGTGGTGGATCGAGAGGTCGTCACCAACTTCCCGCGATCCACGAGGTATCCCCGCCTATCAGCGGGAATGACCATATTTTCTGCTGTGGTCCGACTTCTTGGCGACGTTACCCGAGCCCGTGGCGGACTCCGAGTACCGCCGTACCGACGCGCACATGTGTCGCCCCGGCCGTCACGGCCTCTTCGAGGTCCGCACTCATCCCTGCCGACACCATGTTCGCAGCCGGATGGGCCACGCGCAGGGCAGTCGACAAATCCATCAGCCGCTCGAACGCCGCCTGTTGCCGTCCCGCATATTCCCCGGTGAGCGGCGCGACCGTCATCAGGCCGTCGAGCCGCAGCCCCGGAGCGTCGGCCACGAGACCGGCCAACTCCTCGATTCCGCCGGGTCCCACGCCACCGCGGTCCCCGCGTCCGCTCGCCCCCGCGTCGAGGGCGACCTGGATCAGGCAGCCGACCTCCCGCTCGGCCCGGACGGCCGCGGCCGACAGGGCGGAGACGAGCTTCGGCCGGTCCACCGACTGCACCACGTCCGCGTAACCCACCACGGAACGCACCTTGTTGGTCTGCAGCTGGCCGACGAAGTGCCAGCTCAGCGGCAGATCCGCGCAGTCGGCGGCCTTCGGTGCCGCGTCCTGGTCGCGGTTCTCGGCCACATGGCGCACACCGAGTTCCGAGAGAAAGCGCACATCGCTCGCGGGGTAGGTCTTCGTGACCACGATCAGGGTCACTTCCTCCCGCTTGCGGCCCGCGGCCGCGCAGGCCGCCTCGATGCGCTCTTCGACTTTCGCCAGATTCGCGGCGAGTTCCGACTTACGGTCCGTCATGCCCCATCAGTCCAGCCAGACGTAGCCCGCGAGCCGACCGGTGGTGCGGTCGCGGCGGTACGAGAAGTGGTCAGCCGACTCCAGCGTGCACACCGGCGAGAGCTCCCGGTCGCGCACCCCGAGCCGGTCGAGCTGGGCGTGCACCCCGGCGGTCACGTCGACCGCGGGCGTGCCCCAGCTCGTCTCGGCGTACGCCGCGGGTTCCACGGCGGCGACGTCGGCGCGCATGTCCGCGGGTACTTCATAGCAACGGCCGCAGACGGCGGGGCCGGTGCGGGCCACGATCCGCTCGGTCCTGGCGCCGAGTCCCACCATGGCCTCGACGGCCGCGGGGACGACTCCGGCGACCATGCCGGGACGGCCCGCGTGGGCCGCGGCGGCGACGCCCGCCACCGGATCGGCGAGGAGCACCGGAGTGCAGTCGGCGGTGAGAACGGCGAGGGCGAGGCCGCGCCGAGCGGTGACCACCGCGTCGACCTGGGGAATCTCGTCCCCCCACGGCCCGTCGACCACGGCGACGTCCGAGCCGTGCACCTGGTTCATCCAGACCACGCGCGCGGCGTCGATGCCGAGGGCCTTGGCCGCCAACGCGCGGTTCTCGCGTACGGCGTCGGGGTCGTCGCCGACCGCCCCGCCGAGGTTGAGCTCTTCGTACGGAACGGCGCTCACCCCGCCCCACCGGTCGGTGAAGGCGAAGTGCGCGCCGCTCACTGTGCTCGTTCCGGAGCCCTTGGTTATCACTTCAGGAAGTCCGGCACGTCCAGCTCCTCGGCCTGGCTGTCCTGGTGCAGTCGGGTCGAGGGCACCTGGGGCGGTGCCACCGGGGTCGCGGGGGCCTCGTTCACCGGGGCGGGCTCGGCCGGCTCCGGGGTCGGGGGCTCCTCGCGCGGGGTGACGCTGCCGAGGCCACCGAAGGCCGGGCCCGGGCGGGACGATTCAGCGGGACGGCCGCTCGCCTGCGGTTCCTCGCGCTTGGCGGACGCCGAGCCGAGGACGTTGTCCCGCTTGGACGGGGGCTGGCCGCCGTCGAAGCCGGCCGCGATGACCGTGACCCGGACCTCGTCGCCGAGCGCGTCGTCGATGACCGCGCCGAAGATGATGTTGGCCTCGGGGTGGGCGGCCTCGCTGACCAGCTGGGCGGCCTCGTTGATCTCGAACAGGCCGAGGTCGGAGCCGCCGGAGATGGAGAGCAGGACGCCGCGGGCGCCGTCGATGGACGCCTCGAGGAGCGGCGAGGAGATCGCCATCTCGGCGGCGGCCACCGCGCGGTCGTCGCCGCGGGCCGAACCGATGCCCATGAGCGCCGAACCGGCCTCCGACATGACCGACTTGACGTCGGCGAAGTCGAGGTTGATCAGGCCGGGCGTGGTGATGAGGTCCGTGATGCCCTGGACGCCGGAGAGCAGCACCTGGTCGGCCGACTTGAAGGCGTCGAGCACGCTGACCTGGCGGTCCGAGATGGACAGGAGCCGGTCGTTCGGGATGACGATGAGGGTGTCGACCTCTTCGCGGAGCTCGGCGATGCCGTCCTCCGCCTGGTTCGCGCGGCGGCGGCCCTCGAAGGTGAACGGCCGGGTGACCACACCGATCGTCAGGGCGCCGAGCGAGCGGGCGATGTTGGCGACCACGGGCGCGCCGCCCGTGCCGGTGCCGCCGCCCTCACCGGCCGTCACGAAGACCATGTCGGCCCCCTTGAGGACCTCCTCGATCTCCTCACGGTGGTCCTCGGCCGCCTTGCGGCCGACGGCCGGGTTGGCTCCGGCGCCGAGTCCGCGGGTGAGTTCACGGCCGACGTCGAGCTTGACGTCGGCGTCGCTCATCAACAGGGCTTGCGCGTCGGTGTTGATGGCGATGAACTCGACGCCCTTGAGACCGACCTCGATCATCCGGTTGATGGCATTGACACCACCGCCGCCGACACCGATGACTTTGATGACTGCGAGGTAGTTCTGCGGTGCTGCCACGTCGAAGGCCTCTCGCCTCGAGTTACGTGTCGTCGTCCCGCCCTTGGGCGAAACGGCGACTGATGCCGAATGGGACGGTCCGATACGCCGACCCGAACCCTAACGCTGAAGTTTAGGGTTACCAGTGTGTCTGTTCCCTGGACTCTTCCGAACAGGACACTAAGTCGACAAGTGGCGCACGTTCAACGAACACGCCGAACCTCCCGTTTTTCTTTTCACCCTATGTGATCAGGCTTAAGCATGCCCATCCAGGGTGCTGGCCTGCGCTGATGTACGTCAACTTGCCGATGACGCCGGGGCGGTGGGGACGCTCACATCGAAGTGCCGTGCCTTCGGAACGGCTTTCATCAGGGCGGTGAGCGCCTCGGCCTTTGCCCGGCCCCGTTCGCTGCTCCCCCACGCGACGTCCCGGCCGTCGGCCAACTCCAGCGAGATGGAGTCGTACGAGCGGACCTTCACGGCCCTGGTCTCGGCCGCCACCGAACCGGGCAGGTCGGCGACGACCCGGACCGCCTCCCTGCGCAGCCGGTCGGGTCCGAACCGGCGCAGGCTCGCCGCGGCGTCACCGGAGCGGTCCGCGGCCAATTCGAGCAGCGGTGCGCCCTTCGGGGCCTTGTCCACCGTGGCGAAACGCACACCCTTCGCGTCCACTTCGACGAACTTTCCGCCCTTTTCCACGAGAAGGACCGGAGTACGTTCCGTGACCTTCAGGGCGATTCCGTGGGGCCAGGAGCGGACGATGTCAACCGAGTCAATTCGGGGCAATTTCCTCCGCAGCCGCTCCTCGATGGCGCCGGAGTCGACCGAAATGAGCGGTCCGCCGAGCGGGACGTCGGCCGCTTCAAGCACCGCGTCCGGGGTGAGCTTGACGGTTCCCGACGTCGTCACCCGCTCCACCCGCAGCCACGGCGAGCCGTAGAGCACCCAGACGCCGCCCCCGCCGACGAGGGCGAGGGCGACGGCGAGGGCGATGAGGGTGCGCGGCCGGGGCAGGCGCGGGCGGCGCGAGCGCGGGCGGGGCGGGCCGGACTTGGGCCTGCGCCGTTCGGCGGTCTTCGCTCCGGCCACGCTCCCCTGCCTTCTCACGCGCTGCGGCGTGACGCAATCGCCTCGTACACCATGTTGACGAGGAGGTCGTCCGCGTCCCTGCGCCCGAACTCCGATGCGGCGCGGGACATCTCGTACAGACGGTGCGGGTCGGCGAGCACGGGCAGGACGTTGCCCTGGACCCATTCGGGCGTCAGTTCCGCGTCGTCGACGAGCAGTCCGCCGCCCGCCTTGACCACCGGCTGGGCGTTCAGCCGCTGTTCGCCGTTGCCGATGGGCAGCGGGACGTACGCGGCCGGGAGTCCGACGGCGGAGAGCTCGGCGACGGTCATCGCGCCCGCGCGGCAGAGCATCATGTCGGCCGCGGCGTACGCGAGGTCCATCCGGTCCACGTACGGTACCGGGATGTAGGGCGGCATTCCGGGCATGTTCTCGACGTACGGCAATTCGTTCTTCGGCCCGACCGCGTGCAGGATCTGGATGCCCGCGCGCTGGAGGACCGGGGCGACCTGCTGGACGACCTCGTTGAGGCGGCGGGCGCCCTGGGAGCCGCCGGAGACCAGGAGGGTCGGCAGGTTCGGGTCGAGGCCGAAGGTGTCGCGGGCCTCGGGGCGGACGCGGGCGCGGTCCAGCATGGCGATGGCGCGGCGCAGCGGGATGCCGATGTAGCGCGAGCCGCGCAGCTTGCTGTCCGGCGTGGAGACCGCGACGGCCGCGGCGTACCGGGAGCCGATCTTGTTGGCGAGGCCGGGCCGCGCGTTGGCCTCGTGCACCACGATCGGGACGCCGCGGCGCTTGGCGGCGAGGTAGGCGGGCAGCGCGACATAGCCGCCGAAGCCCACGACGCAGTCCGCCTTGGTCCGCTCCAGGACCTGCTCGGCCGCCTTGATGGTGCCGCGCAGGCGCCCGGGCACGGTGATGAGCTCGGGGGTCGGCTTGCGCGGCAGGGGTACGGCGGGGATCAGGGCGAGTTCGTAACCGCGCTCGGGTACGAGTCGGGTCTCGAGGCCGCGCTCCGTGCCGAGGGCCGTGATGCCCACGGTCGGGTCCTGCCTGCGCAGGGCGTCTGCGAGGGCAAGCGCGGGCTCGATGTGGCCGGCGGTCCCCCCACCGGCGAGTACGACATGCACCGAAATTCACCGCTCTCCGGACGAGCGCGCCTTGACGCGCCGTCGCATCGTGTTCCATCTCACCCGAGGTTGCCGCATGGCCAGGGCCGCCTTCGCCGCGGGGTCCTCCCGCGCGAAGGCGATGAGGAGTCCGACGGCGAACATGGTCGGCAGCAGGGCTGAGCCTCCGTAGGAGAACAGCGGGAGCGGGACACCGGCGATCGGCAGCAGGCCGAGCACCGCACCGACGTTGACCACGGCCTGGGCCGTGATCCAGGTGGTCACACCTCCCGCGGCGTACCTCACGAAGGGGTCCTCCGTGCGTCCGGCCACGCGGATACCCGCATAGCCTAGAGCCGCGAACAGGGCGAGCACCGACAGTGTCCCCGCGAGACCGAGTTCCTCCCCGGTGATCGCGAAGATGAAGTCGGTGTGCGGTTCGGGTAGTTGACCCCATTTTTCCACACTCGCGCCCAGACCGGAACCGAAGAATCCGCCGGAGGCGAGCGCATAGATCCCGTGCACGGCCTGCCAGCACTGGTCGCCGGGCCCCGGGTCGGTCGCGCCGATGCAGCCGAGCCGGGCCATGCGGTTGGGGCTCGTCTTGATGAGGATCACACCGAGGACGCCCGCGATGCTCAGCACCCCCGCGAACAGGCGCGTCGGCGCGCCCGCGAGCCACAGGAGCCCGAAGAGGATCGCGGTGAGGATGATCGCGGTGCCCATGTCGCCGCCCAGCATGATCAGGCCGAGCAGCATGAACGTGACCGGGACGAGCGGCACCAGCATGTGCTTCCACTGCGTCAGGAGCCGCTTGTCGTGCTTGCGCGCGAGCAGGTCGGCGCCCCAGAGCACCAGGGCGAGCTTGCCGAACTCGCTGGGCTGGAGCTGGAAGGGACCCCCCAAATAGATCCAGTTCTGATTGCCGTTGACGCTGCGCCCTATCCCGGGGATCTGCACGAGGACCATCAGGAACACGGACGCCGCGAGGATCGGGTAGGACAGGGCCCGGTGCAGCTTGACCGGGATGCGCATGGCGATCAGGAGCAGCGCGGTGCCGAGCACGGCGGCGACGAACTGCTTGCGGAAGAAGTACGAGGCGGGCAGGTTCAGCTGCAGCGCCTGGATCATCGACGCCGAGTAGACCATGACGAGGCCGAGCGCGGTGATCAGCAGGCTGCTGCCCAGGATCAGGTAGTACGCGGTCAGCGGCCGGTCCCAGGCGCGGCGGGCCCTGACGTACAGGCGCCGCGCCGCGCTCTCCCGCACCCCCGGGGTGCGGCGGGGACCGGTGGTCTTCTTCGGCGTACGGGGCGTACGGGGTGTACGCGGAGTCCGGGGCGCCCGCACGGGAGCGCGCCCGGCCATCAGGAGCGCCCCAGTCCGGCGCGCGGCATCTCCTCGGTCCCCCGCCACGACGACGCTGTCACGTGCCCTCCTCCACGGTGCCGGGTGCCTGACGTCGGCGCCCCACGCAGGGCCCGCGTCAGGCGCTCGCGCCGAGTTCGCGAACCGCTGCCGCGAACGCGTCACCACGCTTGTTGTAGTTGGTGAACATGTCCATCGACGCACAGGCCGGGGCCATCAGGACGGTGTCCCCCGGCTCCGCGAGCCGTGCCGCCTGCCGTACCGCTTCGGACATCGCACCAGTGTCGGTCCGGTCGAGGTCCACGACGGGTACTTCCGGCGCGTGTCGCGCGAGGGCTTCCCTGATCAGCGCGCGGTCGGCGCCGATCAGAACGACGCCGCGCAGGCGCTTCGCCGACGTGGTGACGAGCTCGTCGAAGGTCGCGCCCTTGGCGAGCCCGCCCGCGATCCACACGATCGACTCGTACGCCGCCAACGAGGCCTGGGCCGCGTGGGTGTTGGTGGCCTTGGAGTCGTCGACGTAGGCGACGTCCGCGACGTCCGCGACGTGCTCGATGCGGTGGGCGTCCGGGCGGAAGGCCCGCAGGCCGTCGCGGACGGCCGCCGGCTCCACGCCGAAGGCCCGCGCGAGCGCCGCCGCCGCGAGGGCGTTGGCGATGTTGTGCGGGGCCGAAGGACGCACGTCGGAGATCTCGGCGAGCTCCTGGGCCTGCTTCTGGCGGTCCGGTACGAAGGCACGGTCGACCAGGATGCCGTCCACGACGCCGAGTT
This sequence comes from Streptomyces sp. NPDC059003, assembly GCF_042740445.1. Classification (NCBI taxonomy): domain Bacteria; kingdom Bacillati; phylum Actinomycetota; class Actinomycetes; order Kitasatosporales; family Streptomycetaceae; genus Streptomyces; species Streptomyces sp. NPDC059003. The sequence continues at coordinate 37,573 of NZ_JBHYJH010000019.1, forward strand.
GCGAGGGGGCCGGGGCGGTCAGGGTGAAGCCGATGGCGCGGCAGCCCTCCTCGACGTCGGCCTCGCGGACCAGGTCCTCGGTGGCCTGGTCCGCGACGTTGTAGACGCACGCCACCCGGTTGCCCTCGTAGACGCGGCCCTTGTCGGCGGCGTACGCCTCCATGGAGCCGTGCCAGTCGAGGTGGTCGGGGGCCAGGTTGAGGACGGCCGCGGAGTGGGCGCGCACGGAGGGCGCCCAGTGCAGCTGGTAGCTGGAGAGCTCGACGGCGAGGACGTCGTACGCGTCGTCGCCCTCCTGGACGACGTCGACGATCGGCGTGCCAATGTTGCCGACGGCGGCGGTGCGCAGGCCCGCGGCCGTCAGGATGGACGCGAGCATCTGCGTCGTCGTGGTCTTGCCGTTGGTGCCCGTGATCGCGAGCCAGGGGGCGGCGCCGGGGCCGCGCAGGCGCCAGGCGATCTCGACGTCGCCGACGACGTCGACGCCCGCCGCCGCGGCGGCCGCGAAGAGCGGGCTGTCCGGCTTCCAGCCCGGCGAGGTCACCACCAGGTCGGTGCCGTCCGGAAGCGTTTCAGCATCTCCCAGGCGTACGGAGATGTCCGCGCTCTCCAGCGCGGCCGCCCGCTCGCGGTGGGCCTCGGTGGCGCCCCCGTCCACGACGGTGACCCGCGCGCCGAGGCCGGCGAGGGCGCGCGCGGCGCTGATGCCGCTCACGCCGAGCCCGGCGACGGTGATCCGCTTGCCCCGGAATTCCACGGACGTCACTTCTTGGCTGCCCATCCCGCGTAGAAGAGGCCGAGACCGACGATCACGCACATGCCCTGGATGATCCAGAAGCGGACCACGACCAGGACCTCGGACCAGCCCTTGAGTTCGAAGTGATGCTGGAGTGGCGCCATCCGGAAGACCCGCTTGCCCGTCAGGCGGAAGGAGCCGACCTGGATGACCACCGACATGGTGATGAGGACGAAGAGGCCGCCGAGGAGGGCGAGCAGCAGCTCCGTGCGGGAGCAGATCGCGAGGCCGGCGAGGGCGCCGCCGAGGGCGAGGGAACCGGTGTCACCCATGAAGATCTTCGCGGGCGAGGTGTTCCACCACAGGAAGCCGAAGCAGGCGCCCATCAGCGCCGAGGCCACGACGGCCAGGTCGAGTGGGTCTCTGACCTCGAAACAGGCCGCCGGGTTGGTGAGGTCCGACGCGTTGGCGCAGGACTCCTGGAACTGCCAGACGCCGATGAACGTGTACGCGCCGAAGACCATCACGGACGCGCCGGTGGCGAGGCCGTCGAGGCCGTCGGTGAGGTTCACGCCGTTCGACATCGCGAGGATCATGAACAGCGCCCAGACGACGAAGAGCACCGGGCCGATCGACCAGCCGAAGTCCTCCGCGAAGGACAGCTTCGTCGACGCCGGGGTCTGGCCGCGGCTGTCGGCGAACTGCAGCGAGATCACGGCGAAGGACACGCCGACGATCAGCTGGCCCGCCATCTTCGCCTTGGCCCGCAGGCCGAGGGAGCGCCGCTTGACGATCTTGATGTAGTCGTCGAGGAAGCCGACCAGGCCCATGCCCGCCATCAGGCCGAGCACGAGCAGACCGGAGATGGTCGGCTCGGCACCGGTGATGATCTTGCTCAGGAAGTACGCGATGAGGGTCGCCAGGATGAAGGCGATACCACCCATGGTCGGCGTGCCGCGCTTGCTGTGGTGCTCGCGGGGGCCGTCGTCGCGGATGTACTGGCCGTAGCCCTTGCGCGCAAGGAGCTTGATCAGCAGGGGCGTCCCGACCAGGGTCAGGAAAAGACCGATCACCCCCGCGAAGAGGATCTGCTTCATCATCGGGCGTCAACTCCGCCCGTGGTGCCGGCCGCGTCGACGGCGTCGTCTACGAGTGCTTGCGCGACCCGCTCCAGACCCACCGATCTGGAAGCCTTCACCAGCACGACGTCTCCTGGGCGCAGCTCGCTGCGCAGCAGGTCGACCGCCGCCTGTGCGTCGGACACGTGCACCGACTCCTCACCCCACGAACCCTCGTTGTATGCGCCCAGTTGGAGCCAGGACGCTTCCCTGCCCCCGACTGCCACGAGCTTGTTCACGTTCAGCCGGACGGCAAGGCGTCCGACCGCGTCGTGCTCGGCGAGCCCCTCGTCACCGAGCTCGGCCATGTGGCCGAGCACCGCCCACGTGCGACCTCCCCTGGCCCGTGCGGCCTCGCCCATGGCGGCCAGGGCGCGCAGGGCCGCTCGCATGGACTCGGGGTTCGCGTTGTAGGCGTCGTTGACAACGGTCACGCCGTCCGGGCGCTCGGTGACCTCCATCCGCCAGCGGGACAGCGTGCCCGCATCGGAGAGCGCGACGGCGATCTCGTCCACGGACATGCCCAGCTCATGGGCGACGGCGGCCGCGGCGAGCGCGTTCGACACGTGGTGCTCACCGTACAGGCGCAGGCTCACGTCGCTGCACCCGGAGGGTGTGGTCAGCGTGAAGGACGGCTGTCCGTTCTCCGTGAGCCGGACATTCTCGGCGCGTACGTCGGCGTCCTCGGCCTCTCCGAAGAGCAGCACCCGGGCCTTCGTACGCGACGCCATGGCGCGCACCAGCGGGTCGTCGGCGTTGAGGATCGCGGCGCCGTCGGCGGGCAGCGCCTCGACCAGCTCACCCTTTGCTTCCGCGATCTGCTCGCGGCCGCCGAACTCGCCGATGTGGGCGGTGCCGACGTTCAGGACGAGGCCGATCCGGGGCGGCGTGAGCTCCGTCAGGTACCGGATGTGGCCGATGCCGCGGGCGCCCATCTCCAGGACGAGGAACCGGGTCTCCTCGGTGGCGGACAGGGCGGTCAGCGGGAGCCCGATCTCGTTGTTGAGCGAGCCCGGCGTCCACACCGTCGGCGCCTTGCGCTGGAGCACCTGGGCGATCAGGTCCTTGGTGCTGGTCTTGCCCGCGGAGCCGGTGAGGGCGACGAGGGTCGTGCCGAGCCGCGCCACGACGTGCCGGGCGAGGGCGCCGAGCGCCGTCTGCACGTCGTCGACGACGATGGCGGGCACGCCGACGGGCCGCTGCGCGAGCACGGCGACGGCGCCGGCCCCGACGACCTGGGCCGCGTAGTCGTGGCCGTCGACGCGCTCGCCGACGAACGCGGCGAACAGGCCGCCGGGCTCCACCTCACGGGAGTCCCTGACGACCGGAGCGGTCACCTGGAGCGACGGATCCGGTATGTCGTACGTCTGCCCGCCGACGACGGTGGCGATCTCGGCGAGGGAGAGGGCGATCACAACTTCATCCCTGGGTTTGCTCGATAGCTTCGCGAAGCACCTGGCGGTCGTCGAAGGGACGGACCACTCCGGCGATGTCCTGGCCCTGCTCGTGTCCCTTGCCCGCGACGAGGACGGTGTCGCCGGGGCGCGCGCGGGCGACGGCCGCGGCGATCGCGGCGGCCCGGTCCTCGAAGACGGCGACCTCGCCGCGCTCGTGGGCGGGCACGTCGGCGGCGCCCGCGAGCATCGTCGCCAGGATCGCGAGGGGGTCCTCGCCGCGGGGGTTGTCGGAGGTCAGTACGGCGGTGTCGGCGAGCCGGGCCGCGGCGGCGCCCATCGGCTTCCGCTTGGTCCGGTCGCGGTCGCCGCCGCAGCCGAGCACGATGTGCAGCTTGCCCTCGGTGACCTTGCGCAGCGCGCGCAGGACCGATTCGACGGCGTCCGTCTTGTGGGCGTAGTCGACGACCGCGAGGTAGTCCTGCCCGGCGTCGACGCGCTCCAGGCGGCCGGGGACACCGGGCACGGCGGCGACGCCGTCGGCGGCCTCCTGCGGGTCGATCCCGGCGACGGCGAGGGAGACGATCGCGGCGAGCGTGTTGGCGACGTTGAACGGGCCCGCGAGCGGCGACCGGGCGGCGATCCGCTCGCCCTTGGGGCCGACGGCGGTGAACGTCGAGTCGAGCGGACCGACTTGGACGTCCTCGGCGCGCCAGTCGGCGTCCGGGTGGCCCTCGGCGGAGAAGCTGGTGACCGGCAGCTCGGACTCGGCAAGGAGCCGGCGCCCGTACGCGTCGTCGAGGTTGACCACGCCGAGCCGGGCGCGCCGCTTGGTGAACAGCTGCGCCTTGGCCTGGAAGTAGTCCTCCATGTCGGAGTGGAACTCCATGTGCTCCGGGCTGAGGTTGTTGAAGACGGCGACGTCGAAGACGCAGCCGTCGACCCGGCCGAGCACGAGGGCGTGGCTGGAGACCTCCATCGCGACCGCCTGGACGCCGCGCTCGCGCATCACCGCGAACAGCGCCTGCAGGTCGGTGGCTTCCGGCGTGGTGCGCTCGGACTTGATGCGGGTCTCGCCGATGCGCATCTCGACCGTACCGATCAATCCGGTGCTGCGGACCGCCTTCAGCCCGCCCTCGATGAGGTAGGCCGTCGTGGTCTTGCCGGACGTTCCGGTGATGCCGATCTGCAGCAGGTCGCGGCCCGGGTGGCCGTACACCGTCGCGGCCAGCTCGCCCATCCGGCCGCGCGGGTCGTCGACGACGAGGACCGGCAGGCCGGTGGCGGCGGCGCGGTCGGCGCCGGTCGGGTCGGTGAGGATCGCGGCGGCACCGTGGTCGGCGGCCTGGGCGACGAAGTCGGCGCCGTGCAGGCGGGCGCCGGGAAGCGCGGCGTAGATGTCGCCGGGGCGGACGGCGCGCGAGTCATGGGTGATGCCGGTGATGCCTGGCGACGTGCCCGGGGCGGCGGCCCCCAGCTGATCGGCGAGCTCCGCGAGGGGGGTGGCGGAGACCTGGGCCGGACGTGGCGGTCCCGGATAGGTCACGGGAGCGCCCTTCTGGGTGGTTTGGGACTGATCAGCGTGTGGCACGGCGGTGAGCGTACCGGGCGCACCCCCGGTGGGGCCAAAAGGGAGGGGGCCGTGCGGAGTGCGCGCGGGCGGGGGCGGCGGCGCTGACGAGGTGGGCGAGCGGCGGTTCCCCGGGTCCGGGGTGATCGTTGTCACGAGCGGTTCCTGATCAGGCTCCGGGCTTGCCGGGCGTGGCGGGCCTGCCGGGCTTCTCCGGTTTGCCGGGGGTGAAGGTGACCGGCAGATGGGCCGGAGCGGTGCCGGTGGGCGGGACTTGGAGGGTCTTGAGGGCGAACTGCATGACCTTCTTGTAGATGGGTCCGCAGATCTGGCCGCCGTAGTAGCTGCCCTTCTTGGCGTTCTGGATGACGCAGTAGACGGTGACGCGCGGCTTGTCGACGGGCGCGAACCCGGCGAACGACGAGGTGTAGCCGTGGTAGCGGCCGGTCTGGGGGTCGACGCGGTTGGCCGTGCCGGTCTTGCCCGCGACGCGGTAGCCGGGGATGCGGGCCCTGGTGCCCGTGCCCTCCTGGTCGTCGACGACGGACTCCAGCATCTGCGCGACGGTCCGCGCGGTCTTCTCGCTGACCACCCGGTTCTTCCGGGGTGCGGGCGCGGGCGTGAAGCGGCCGTCGGGGCCCTTCGTGCCGCGGACGAGCGTCGGTTCGACGCGTACGCCGCCGTTGGCGATCGTCGAGTACACGGAGGCCGCCTGCATGGCGTTGATCGAGACGCCCTGGCCGAACGGGATGGTGAACTGCTGCGAGGTGGACCACTTCTCGGGCGGCGCGAGGATGCCCTTGGTCTCGCCCGGGAAGCCGAGCCCGGTGGGCTTGCCGATGCCGAACTTCCGCAGATACGAGTGGAGGACCTTGTTGGCCTCCCGCTGCGTGTCGCCGAGCTCGCCCGTGGCGAGGATCGTGCCGATGTTGCTGGACTTGGCGAGCACGCCGTTGAGCGTGAGGTACCAGGTCGGGTGGTCGATGTCGTCCTGGAAGAGACGGTCGCCGCGGTGCAGCCGGTTGGGCACGGTCACGCGGGTGCCGGGCGTGGCCGCGTTCTCCTCCAGGACGGCGGCCATCGACATGATCTTGGCGGTGGAGCCCGGCTCGTACGCGTCCTGGAGCGCCGCGTTGCCGAGGCTGGCGCCCGCGGCCCCCGACAGGTCGTTCGGGTCGAAGCCCGGGGCGTTGGCCATGGCGAGCACCTCGCCGGTCCTGGTGTCCTGCACGATCACGTAGCCGCGGTCGGCCCTGGACTTCTTGACCTGCTCGGTGATGGCGTCCTGGGCGGCCCACTGGATGTCGCGGTCGATGGTCAGCTCGACGTCCGAGCCGGGCACGGCGGGCGTCTCGGTGCTGCCCGCGGTGGGCACCTGGTGGCCGCCGGACTGGGCGTAGCGGATCTCGCCCTGCTTGCCCGCGAGCTTCTTGTTCAGCTGCTGCTCGACCCCGCCGCCGCCCTTGCCGTCGGCGTTGACCCAGCCCAGTATCCCGGCGGCGAGGCCGTCGTTCGGGTACACGCGCTTGCTGGTGGGCACGGCGAAGACGCCCGCGAGGACGTTCACCGCCTTGGGGTCGGCGCCCGCCTTGTCGGCGAGCGTGGCGCGCAGGTCCTTGATCTGCTTCCAGACCTGCGGGGACTCGCGTCGGGAGAGCAGCGTGAAGCGTGTGTCCGGCGTCTTCAGCTTCTCGGTGAGGCGCTCGGCGTCCTCGTCGAGGATGGGCGCGAGCAGCGCGGCGGCCTGCTCGGGCGCGTCCCCGATCCGCGTCTCCTTCTTCGTGAAGAGGGAGGGGTCGGCCGTGATGTCGTACGCGTCCACGCTGGTGGCGAGTTCGACTCCCCTGCGGTCGGTGATGGCCCCGCGCTCGGCGGCGATCTTGTGCCGGGAGTACCGGTTCTTCTCGGCCTTGGTGGCGTACACGTCCGCGTCGACGGCCTGCACCTGGAAGAGCCGCACCACGAACGCCAGCATCACCAGGGTCAGGCCGAGGCTGACCATGCGCAGGCGGGGCCGGGGGCTGCCCAGGCGGATGGTCTTGGGCCGCCCCGGTGCCGCCGGGCGCGGGGCGCGCGCGGCGGGCCGGGAGCCGGGTCCCGGGCGGCGCTGACCGGCGCCGTCCCGTGCGGGGCGCGAGGGCCGTGCCGGTCCCGGGACGCGGCGGCGCGGAGGTTCCCTGTCGCTCACTGACGTCACCTGCCGGAGGTCGTGGGGGCTGGCTTCGCGGACGGTGCTGGGGGTGACGTCGGCCCCGGCGGCTCGGGCGCGGGGCCCGCCGACGGCGCGTCGGACGGGCCGGTGGCGGCGGCCACCGGCGACGGCGCGGGCACCGGCGACGCGGGCGGGGCCGGGGGCAGGAGCGCGGGCGGGCGGGCCGCGGACTCGTGCAGCGCGGACGGCGCCGCGGCGGCGGGGCCGGGGACGCCGCGGACGGTGCCGTCGGGGTTCAGGAAGGCCGGGTCGCCGCCGGGGACCATGCCGAGCTCGCGTGCGCGGCGCTGGAGCGCGTCCGGCGCGGCGTACTCGTCGACCTCCTTCTGCAGCTCCTGCTCCTCGTCGGTGAGCTCCTGGGTGTCCTTCTTCAACTTGCTGAGCTGGAAGGACCCTTCGTTGAGCGAGGAGTTGAGCAGCAGGAGCGTGATCAGGCCGCCGCCGAGCAGCAGCACGACCAGGAGCGTGAAGGGGGTGCGGGCGGCCTGGCTCGGGCCCGCGGGCAGCAGCCGCGCGAGCCGCGCCGCCCTCCCCCGCAGCTGGGGTTTCCTGCTCATGGAGCCTCCTCGCGGACGCGTCTCAGGCGGCTTCTGACGGGGTCTTTCGGGTCTGACAGGTCTGACGGGTCTGACCGGTCCGACGGATCCGCTGCACGGATTCCGGTGCGGTCCCGCGCCGGGCGGTGCCGGTCACAAGGCGTCCTCGCGGATGCGCTCGGCCCCGCGCAGGCGGGCCGGTGCGGCCCTGCGGTTCTCGGCGATCTCCTCGTCGGTGGGGAGTTCGGCGCCGCGCGTGAGCAGCTTGAGCCGGGGCTGGTACTGCTCGGGCACCACCGGCAGGCCGGGCGGCGCCGTGGTGGCGGCACCGGCCGCGAACACCTGCTTGACCAGGCGGTCCTCAAGGGAGTGGTACGACAGGACGGCGATCCGGCCGCCCACGGCGAGCGCCTTCACGGCCGCCGGAATGGCCCGCTCCAGAACGCTGAGCTCGCCGTTGACCTCGATGCGCAGGGCCTGGAAGGTGCGCTTGGCGGGGTTGCCGCCGGTGCGCTTGGCGGCCTGCGGCAGCGCGTCCCTGATGAGCTCGACGAGCCGCGCGCTGTTGCTGAACGGCTCCTTCTCGCGCTCGCGCACGACGGCCGACACGATCCGCTTGGCCTGCTTCTCCTCGCCGTACGCCCGCAGGATCCGCACCAGCTCGCCCGGCGGGTAGGTGTTGAGCACCTCGGCCGCGCTCATGCCGGTCGTCTGGTCCATGCGCATGTCGAGCGGCGCGTCCTGCGCGTACGCGAAGCCGCGGTCCGCCTCGTCCAGCTGCATGGAGGACACGCCGAGGTCGAACAGGACGCCCTGGACGCGCGGGATGCCGAGCCGGTCGAGCACGTCGGGCAGCTCGTCGTAGACCGCGTGCACGAGCGTCGCCCGGTCCCCGTACGGGGCGAGCCGCTCGCCGGACAGGCGCAGCGCTTCCTTGTCGCGGTCGAGGCCGATGAGGCGGGCCGAGGGGAAGGCGGCGAGCAGCGCCTCGCTGTGGCCGCCGAGCCCGAGGGTGCAGTCGACGACGACGGCCCCCGGCTGCGCGAGCGCCGGGGCCAACACGTCCAGGCACCGCTGGAGCATCACCGGGACATGTCGACTGTTGCCGCTCAAGGGGCCCTCTCAGGTCCGGCGGGCTCGTGCGCACCGCCGGATCCCCGCCGCTCGAAGAAGGGAGCCGGGCCGCCGGCGCCTGTCGAAGGGGCGTCAGCCGACCGGGAGCGGGAGGAGGCCGAGCCGTACGTACGCGCCACGCACGTGGGGGGATTCTGGGAATCTCCGGGATCTACCAGCAGGGAGCAGGTCGGCTCTCCCGCTTCGCGTCACTTTAGTCCACCCTGTCTCGCGGTCAATCAACCGGCCTGCGCGGCGCGTGCCGGGCCGCGTCGGGCGCCGCGCGCCCCGCGGCGTCACCCGTTCGGCCCCGGCCTGGTCGACCCTGTGGGTTAGCTCACAACAAGAGCCATTGACGTTCTTTGTCCGTTCTCACAGCGGGCTCCCACGATCGATGACCATTACCGTCGACTTCATGTCGACTTCTCCCTCGGGTTCTCCCACGGGCCGCACCCCCGCGGAGCCCACCGGCGGCATAGCCGTCAACGGCACCGTCACCGACCGGCTCGTCGAGGCGAACCAGCGGTACGCCGCCGACTTCACGGACCCCGGCATGGACGCCCGCCCCGTCCTGCGGGTCGCCGTCGTCGCCTGCATGGACGCCCGTCTCGACCTGCACGACGCGCTCGGCCTCGACCTCGGCGACTGCCACACCATCCGCAACGCGGGCGGCGTGGTCACCGACGACGTCATCCGCTCCCTGACCATCAGCCAGCGGGCCCTCGGCACCCGCAGCGTGGTCCTCATCCACCACACGGGCTGCGGTCTCGAGTCGCTCACCGAGGACTTCCGGCACGAGCTCGAGGACGAGGTCGGCCAGCGGCCGCCGTGGGCGGTGGAGGCGTTCCGCGACGTCGACCAGGACGTGCGGCAGTCCATGCAGCGCGTGCGGACCTCGCCGTTCCTGCTGCACTCCGACGACGTGCGGGGATTCGTCTTCGACGTGAAGACGGGGCTGCTGCGCGAGATCGATCCTGCGTGACCGGATCGACAGTGTGTGACGGGTGAGTACCGGGTACCGGACAATCTTCGGCGCCCGAAACACCGCAAGACCCGACATAACGCCGCCAGTTATCCACAGGCGAGTGACACGAACCGGTAAGCCCAACAAGAATGCGTGTGTGGCATCACGCTGAACCATTCACGCGTGGTGTCCGTGTTTCGGGGTGGGCCGGTCCGCACGCGAGCGTCGGCCCGGGGAACCAGCAAAAAAGAGGTATCCCTTGCTCCTTGTCGAGCGCGGGGAAGGGCCGAGGAGGGCCGGGTGACGACCTATGACGATCGAGCGAGCCTCACAGATCTGACCACGACTGCGGAGCGGGTCCGCAGGTCGGTCGAAGGTGTGATCGAGGGCAAGCCGGAGGTCGTACGGCTTTCGCTAACGGTGCTGCTCGCGGAGGGGCACCTGCTCATCGAAGACGTGCCGGGCGTGGGCAAGACCATGCTCGCCAAGGCACTCGCCAAGTCCATCGACTGCTCGGTCCGGCGCATCCAGTTCACGCCGGACCTGCTGCCGTCGGACATCACGGGCGTGTCCATCTGGGACCAGCAGCGCCGTGACTTCGAGTTCAAGCCGGGAGCGATCTTCGCGCAGATCGTGATCGGCGACGAGATCAACCGCGCGTCTCCGAAGACGCAGTCCGCGCTCCTGGAGTCCATGGAGGAGCGCCAGGTCACCATCGACGGGCAGACGTACGAGCTGCCCAGCCCCTTCATGGTGGTGGCCACGCAGAACCCCGTGGAGATGGAGGGCACGTATCCGCTCCCCGAGGCGCAGCGCGACCGCTTCATGGCGCGCGTCTCGATCGGCTATCCGGGGCCGGAGGCCGAGCTGCAGATGCTGGACGTGCACGGCGGCGTGTCGCCGCTGGACGACCTCCAGCCGGTGGCGCACGCGCACGACATGGTGAAGCTCATCGACGCGGTCCGCACGGTCCACGTCGCCGACTCCGTGCGGCGGTACGCGGTCGACCTGGTCGCCGCCACGCGCAACCACCCGGACCTGAGACTCGGCGCGTCCCCCCGCGCGACGCTGCACCTGCTGCGCGCCGCGAAGGCGTCGGCGGCGCTCAGCGGCCGCGACTTCGCGCTGCCTGACGACGTGCAGGCGCTGGCCGTCGCGGTCCTCGCGCACCGCCTGCTGCCCACGGCCCAGGCGCAGTTGAACCGCCGCACGGCCGAGTCGGTCGTCCTGGAGATCCTGCAGCGCATCCCGGTCCCGGCGTCCCACCAGACCGGCGGAGGGTTCTTCGGCCAGCAGCCGCCCGGCGCGCGGAGGCTGTGATGTCCACCGGGGGGAGGCCCGCGCCGCGCTCCGACGAGGAGCGGGGCGGGCTGCGGACGGCGCTCGCGGGCCTGACCACCCGCGGCCGGTCCTTCTTCGCGGCGGGCATCGCCGCCGCCGTGTGCGCGTACGTCCTCGGCCAGAGCGATCTGCTGCGCGTCGGGCTGCTGCTCGCGGTGCTCCCGCTGGTCTGCTCCGTCGTGCTCTACCGCACGCGCTACCGCGTCGCGGGCAGCCGCCGCCTGTCCCCCGCGCGCGTGCCCGCGGGCTCGGAGGCGCGGGTGCACCTGCGGATGGAGAACGTGTCGCGGCTGCCCACGGGCCTGCTGATGCTCCAGGACCGCGTGCCGTACGTGCTCGGTCCGCGGCCGCGGTTCGTGCTCGACCGCGTGGAAGCGGGCGGGCGCCGCGAGGTGTCCTACCGCGTCCGCTCCGACCTGCGCGGCCGCTATCCGCTCGGCCCGCTCCAGCTGCGCCTCACCGACCCGTTCGGGATGTGCGAGCTGACCCGCTCCTTCTCCACGTACGACACCCTGACGGTGGTCCCGCGCGTGGAGCCGCTGCCGCCGGTGCGCCTGACCGGCGAGGCCAAGGGGTACGGCGACGGCCGGCACCGCTCCCTCGCGCTCGCGGGCGAGGACGACGTCATCCCGCGCGGGTACCGGTACGGCGACGACCTGCGCCGCGTCCACTGGCGCTCCACCGCGCGGTACGGCGAGCTGATGGTGCGCCGAGAGGAGCAGCCGCAGCGCTCCCGCTGCACGGTGCTCCTGGACACCCGAGCGGTGGCCTACCAGGGCGCGGGCCCCGACTCGGCCTTCGAGTGGGCGGTGTCGGGCACGGCGTCCGCGCTGGTGCACATGCTCGAACGGGGCTTCTCGGTACGCCTGTTGACGGACACCGGCAGCTCGCTGCCCGGCGAGGGCGCCGACGGCTTCGCGGGCGCCACCCAGGAGTCGGCGGACGCGGCCGGCCTGATGATGGACACGCTCGCGGTGATCGACCACTCGGACAACACCGGGCTCTCCCGCGCGTACGACGTGCTGCGCGGCGGCAACGAAGGCCTGCTCGTGGCCTTCCTCGGCGACCTGGACGAGGAGCAGGCCGCGGTGCTCGGCAAGATGCGCCAGCGCACCGGGGCGGCCCTCGCCTTCCTCCTGGACAGCCACTCCTGGATCCAGGGTCCGGGGGCGCCGCTGTCGGCACCGGCCGCCGACCGGCTGCGGCTGCTGAGCGAGGCGGGCTGGACGGCGGTCGCCGCCCCGCCCGGGGCACCGCTGGTCGACCTGTGGCGCCAGGCGGACCACCTGCGCACGGGCGCGGGCCCCGCACCGACGGCGGGAACGACGACAGGGGGATGGACATGAGCGGGCGTACGCGGCTCGCGCTGTGCGCCACGGCCGCCACGCTGATGGCGTCGGGTGCGCTGCTGCCGCTCGTCGACAAGGCGTCCTGGCTCGTGCAGGCGGCGATCCTGCTCGCGCTGCAGAGCGGTGTGGGCGGGCTCGCCCGGCGCGTGCCGCTCGCGCGGCCGGTGACCGTGGGCGTCCAGGCCCTGGTGACGCTGCTGCTCCTGACGCTGGTGTTCGCGCGGGAGCAGGCCATCGCCGGGATCGTTCCGGGACCCGACTCCTTCCAGCACCTCAGCCTGCTCCTCGACGCGGGCGGCGACGACGTCGGGCGGTACGCGATCCCGGCGCCGCTCACCGACGGCATCCGGCTGATGCTGGTCGGCGGCGTCCTGGTGGTCGGCCTGGTGGTGGACGCGCTCGCGGTGACGTTCCGCACGGCGGCCCCGGCGGGCCTTCCGCTGCTCGCGCTGTACTCGGTCGCGGCGGGGCTCTCCGACGACGGCGCCGGGTGGCTGTGGTTCCTGCTCGCGGCGGCCGGCTATCTGCTGCTGCTCCTCGCGGAGGGCCGGGACCGGCTCTCGCAGTGGGGCCGGGTCTTCGGCGGCGCGGCGCGGGCGCCCGGGCGGGTCGCCGGTGGCCTGGACGGCGACAGCGGCGCGATCGCCCCGGTGCGCACGGGCCGCCGCATCAGCGCCGTGGCCCTGGGCGTGGCGCTCGTGGTGCCGCTCGCCCTGCCCGCGCTCGACGGCGGCATCCTGGACGACGCGGGCGGCGGCGGTGTCGGCGGCAGCGGCAAGGGCGGCACGATCTCCGCGGTGAACCCGCTGGTCGCCCTCCAGGACAGCCTGAACCAGCCGGAGGACCGCGAGGTCATCTCGTACCGCACGAACGCGAAGGACACCCAGAACCTGTATCTGCGGATCGTCTCGCTCGACCAGTTCGACGGGACGACCTGGAAGACCACCGTCCGGGACATCACGGACGTGCCCGACCGTCTACCGAACCCCCAGGGCCTGTCCCCCACCGTCCGCAGGACGGAGATCCAGACGAACATCTCGGCGGCCGACTCGTACGCGCAGAACTGGCTGCCGATGCCCTACCCGGCGAGCCAGGTGAAGATCGACGGGCGCTGGCGGTACGAGCCCGTGGGCCGTGCCGTCGTCGGCGACCGCGGCCAGACCACGCGCGGCGCGCAGTACTCGGTGAGCAGCCTGGTCATGGAGCCGACGGCCGAGCAGCTCGCGGCGGCGCCCGCGCCGCCCGAGGCGATCGTCCGGGAGTTCACCAAGGTGCCGGACTCGCTGCCGTCGGTGGTGGAGGAGACGGCCCGGAAGGTCACCAAGGGCTCGGCGAACGACTACGAGCGCGCGGTGAAGCTCCAGGAGTGGTTCGCTTCGGAGGGGGGCTTCTCGTACAACACGCAGGTCAGGGCGGGCAGCGGTCCCGCGGCGATCGCCCGGTTCCTGGAGCAGAAGGAGGGCTTCTGCGTCCACTTCTCCTTCGCCATGGCGTCGATGGCGCGCACGCTCGGCATTCCGGCGCGCGTCGCCGTGGGCTTCACGCCGGGTGCCCCTCAGGCGAGCGGCGCGATGTCCGTCGGCCTGAAGGACGCCCACGCCTGGCCTGAGCTGTACTTCGAGGGCGTGGGCTGGACCCGCTTCGAGCCCACGCCGAACCGCGGCTCGGTGCCCGAGTACACCCGCGACGCCGGCCCCTCCGAGGACACGAGCGACCCGGCGGTGCCCGAGCCGTCCACGTCGGCGGCGCCGTCGCAGAAGCCTTCCGAGTCCGCGGACTGCCCGCGTGACCGGCAGCAGCAGGACGGCTGCGCGAGCCCGCTGCCGCAGCTCGCGGGCGGTTCCGGTGACGACGGACCGCCGGTCGGGATGATCGTGGGCGGCTCCCTTGCGGGGCTCCTGGTCCTGGTGGTGCCGCTGCTGCCGATGCTGTGGCGGACCCGGGTGCGCGCGCTGCGCCTCGGGGTCGGCGGGCGCACGGACGCGGACGCGGCGGCGCGGACCCTGGCGGCCTGGCTTGAGGTCACCGACACGGCCTGGGACCACGGGATCGCGCCGGACGAGTCCCGGACCCCGCGCAAGGCGGCCGCCCGGATGGTCGCCGTCGGCCGGCTCGGCCCGGAGGCCGCGCAGGCCGCGCACCGCCTCGCGGCCGCGGTCGAGCAGGTCCTGTACGCGCCGCAGCCGCGGCCCACGTCGGGGCTGCCCGACGACGTGCGGCGCGTGCGGGACGGGCTGCGTGCCTCCGTGAGCCGCTCGACCCGCTGGCGTGCGACGCTCGCGCCCCGCTCGGCCGCCCGGGTGATGTGGTCGGCGTCGGACCGCTGGACGGCGGCCCGGGTCCGGTGGTCGGAGCGGCTCGCCAAGCGCTGGCCGCCGCGGGCGACGCAGCCTCCGGCACGCCAGGAGGGCTGAGCTCGCGGCGTACGCGTCGGGGGGTGACCGCTGGGAGGCGGTCACCCCCCGTTAAGTTTTCGGGGCGGGGTTTCCGGGCGCTTCTCGACCCGTTCCCTGGGCCTCCTCCACCCGATTTCGAGCCTCCCCGGACGGGTCTCGGGGATCTCCGTGGACGCGCGTGGGCGACCTCCACGGACGGGTTTCGGGGGCCGCGGCAGCCCGGGAGCGTGTGCGAGTGCACACATGGGCGCAAACGACTGAGGCCCGGCGCGCGGGGCGTCCGGGCCTCAGGAAGGCAAGGGAGAAGTCAGGCGCGACGGGCGGCCGGGGGCTACTGCCCGCCCTGCTGCTCGTCCCGGCGGCGCTGCCAGCGCTGCTCGATGCGGTCCATCATGGAACGTCGCTGCTTGGGCTGATGCCGACGGCCGGGCGGTGCACCGGGTCCGGTGGCCGCACCGGGGGTCTGCTCACCCGGCTTGGGCGCTTTGCGCCATCCGGTGACGGCGAGCACCGCGCACCCCAGCATGACGAGGAAGCCCACGACGCTCACCCAGATCAGCTGGGCGACCATTCCGGCCATGAGAAGGGCAATGCCCACCAGGAAGCCCGCGACCGCTTGGTAGACCCGCTTCCGGGTGTACGTACGCAGCCCGCTTCCCTCAAGCGCTGTCGCGAACTTGGGATCTTCGGCGTACAGCGCTCGCTCCATTTGCTCGAGCATGCGCTGCTCGTGCTCCGAGAGCGGCACGGAGTCCTCCTCATCGTGCAGTCGCCGGGGCGACCGGGGGGTCCCCTTCAGGATAGGCAGGGAATCGCCCCCGTGAAACCCGCCCCTCTGCGCCAACTTCGCCAAACCGGACCGCCAGGTCGCTCCGGCTCGCTGAAGCCTGCATTCCCCAGCGGCCGGTCCGTCATGCCGGACGGTGTGCCTCGATCATACGGCGCCCGTAGCCCGTTCGGGGGGCCTGTGGCGTACTCCATGTGCGGCTGCGCCGCTGATCAGCGACCCAGTCCCGCCCCGTGCACGCGCCCCGGGCGGACCCGGCACCCCTCAGGCCCCGCCCGCCTCAGGCGTCTCACCGAGCACGTGCAGCTGGGTGGCGACGGAGTGGAACGCGGGGAGCTCGGCGGCCGCGGCCTCCAGCTTCAGGAGCGCCTCCAGGGCACCGGGCTCGGTGTCGACGAGGACGCCGGGGACCAGGTCGGCGAAGACGCGCACGCCGTGCACGGCGCCGACGCGCAGGCCCGCGCCCTCGGCGAGCTCCGTGAGCTGCTCTGCGGTGAAGCGCCGGGGCACGGGGTCACCCTCGCCCCAGCGCCCCGCCGGGTCGTCGAGGGCGTGCCTGGCCTCGGTGAAGTGCCCGGCGAGCGCCCTGGCGAGGACGGCGCCGCCCAGGCCCGCGGCGAGCAGGCTCACGACGCCGCCGGGGCGCAGCGCGCCGACCACGTTGCGCACGCCCTCGGCCGGGTCGTCCACGTACTCCAGGACGCCGTGGCAGAGCACGGCGTCGTAGCCGCCGCGCTCGACCACGTCGAAGAGGCCGTGCGCGTCGCCCTGGACGCCGCGCACGCGGTCGGCGACGCCGGCCTCGGCGGCGCGGCGCTCCAGGGCGAACAGCGCGTTCGGGCTGGGGTCGACGACGGTGACGCGGTGGCCGAGGCGGGCGACGGGCACCGCGAAGTTGCCGCTGCCGCCGCCGGTGTCCAGGACGTCGAGCGCGTGCGGGCCGCCCGGGTCGGCCGCCGCGGCCTTGACCCGGCGGTCGAGGGCGTCCTTGAGGACGTCCCAGACCACGGCGGTACGCAGAGAGGCGCGCGGACGAGGGGGGTCGGAGCGCAGCGACGCCGTGTGCGGGTGCTGGGGGGAGGCGGGTGGGCGCATCGGGTCCGACACGGCAGTTGACTCCTCGGCGCGGCTCCGCCTGCATGTCGGCGGGCCTTTCGGGTGCGGGCGCTCCCAACCCTAATAGGAACCCAAGAGACCGTTCGCCAGCGGCTCTGCGGGGTGCGCCTCAGCCCGCGTCCGGCGGCTCCTGGCGCGGCTGGGGCAGGACCGGCTGGAGGACGAGCATGCGCTCGACCAGGCGCAGGAACATCGCCACGTCGCGCAGCAGGTCGTCGGCGTCGCGGCTGGTGGCCGCGCCCCGTATCCCCGCTTCTGCGCGGGCCCTGCGGGCGGCTCCGGAGGCGAACAGGGCGCTCCACTCGGTCAGCTCGGGCGCTATCTCGGGGAGGACTTCCCAGGCGCTGCGGATGCGCTGCCTGCGGCGCGGGACGGGATCAGGGCGGCCGCGGGCGGCGAGGACCGCGGCGGCGGTGCGCAGGGCGGCGAGGTGGGCCGTGGCATAGCGCTCGTTCGACGTCTCCAGGCGGGCGGCCTCATCGAGTCCGGCGCGGGCCTGGGCGAGCAGTTCGAGGGCGGCGGGCGGGGCCGTGGTCCGGCGGAGCACGGGGTGGACGTCGCTCGCCGGGCCGGTCAGTGAGGGGGCAGGGCCGGTGGAACGGCGCCGGTGTGCGGCTGCTGCGTGAGTCCTGGCCATGACGAACCTCCTGTCGTCTGTGTGACGGCGCAGTGGCCGTATGTGCCCATCGTGGAGTACGCCACTGACAATCGGCGCTGACCTGGGCCTTTGCCTCGATCGCGGGTTCGGGCTAACTTTTGTACTGACTAGTCAGTTCAAAAACTGCCCGCCCGACGGCACACGCGGCGAAGCGCACGGCGACACCTGCGACGGCACGCACGACGACACGCACGGCGACGGCACGCACGACCGACGGGCACGGGCGACGAACGGACGACGAGGAGGGGACCGTGGACGGTCCGCACGGCGCCGCGGTCAGCGCGGCGGACTTCGGGCTCAAGGGACCGCGGGGCTGGGTGTTCCGCGGCGTCGGCATCGCGGCGGAGCCCGGCTCGCTCATCGCGGTCGAGGGTCCTTCCGGGTCGGGCAGGACCTGTCTGCTGCTCGCGCTCACCGGACGGATGCGGGCCACCGAGGGCACGGCGTCCATCGGCAGGCACCGGCTGCCGAAGCAGCTGGCCGCCGTACGCCGGATCAGCGCCCTCGGCCCCGTGCCCGGCGTCACCGACCTCGACCCCGCCCTCACCGTGGCCGAGCACCTGCGCGAACGCGCGCTCCTGGAGCGCCGGTACGAGGGCTCGCTGCGCGCCCTGCTGCGGCCGCGCGCCGAGCGGGCCACCGAGTCCCGGCTGCGGATCGACACGGCGCTGCGGGCCGCCGGACTCGACGTCGAGGCACTGCCCAAGGGCTCCCGCACCTCCGTACGCGACCTGGAGCGGCTCGAAGCGCTGCGGCTCTCCGTGGCGCTCGCCCTGATCGGCCGGCCCCGGCTGCTGGGCGTCGACGACACCGACCTCAAGCTCTCGGACGCCGAACGCGAGGCCGCCTGGGACCTGTTGAGGTCCATCGCCGCGAGCGGGACGACCGTGGTGGCCGTGTGCAGCACGGCTCCGGAGGGCGCGGTGGTCGTACCCACCGCCCCGCGCGCGGGCGCCGACGCACGGGACGCACAGGACGTACGCGACGACGACAAGGAGACGGCGGATGCGGTCGCCGAAGCTGGCCGCGCTTGAGCTCAAGCGCTTCGGCAGGGGCAGGCTCCCGCGCGCGGCACTGGTCGCGCTGCTGCTGCTCCCCCTGCTGTACGGCGCGCTGTACCTGTGGTCCTTCTGGGATCCGTACGGCCGCCTCGACCGGATACCCGTGGCGCTCGTCAACGACGACCGGGGCGCGAGTGTCGACGGCAGGAAGCTCGCCGCGGGCGACGGGATCGCCGGACGGCTCCTGGACAGCAAGACCTTCGACTGGCACGAGGTGAGCGCCGCCGAGGCGCGCAAGGGCGTCGAGGACGGCACGTACTACCTGTCCCTCACCATGCCGCCGGACTTCAGCGCGCGCGTCGCGTCGAGTTCGGGGGCCTCTCCGGAGACGGGCGCCCTCCAGGTGCGCACGAACGACGCCAACAACTACATCGTCGGGCAGATCTCCCGCACCGTGTTCGCCGAGGTGCGCTCGGCCGCGTCCACGAAGGCCTCGCGCACCTTCCTCGACAGGATCTTCATCTCGTTCTCCGACATCCACGGGCAGACGGAGAAGGCCGCCAAGGGCGCCGACCGGCTCAAGGGCGGCATCGGGAAGGCGAAGAAGGGCTCCGAGGACCTCGTCGACGGCCTGAAGAGCGCCAAGGCGGGCAGCGGCAGGCTCGCCGGAGGCATCAAGAAGCTGCACACCGGGGCGGGCGACCTGGAGACCGGCGCACGCCGGGTCGCGGACGGCACCCAGAAGCTCGCCGACCGCGTCAACGGCGGGGCGGCCAAGGTGCGGCCCTACCTGAAGGACAACGGCAAGACCCTCGGGGACACCGCACAGCTCGTCGCCGACTCCTCCAAGGCGGTGCGCCACAACCTGGACACCCTCGTGGAGAAGGCTCCCAAGGCGGCCACGGACGCCAAGGAGGCCTCCGCCGCCCTGAACGGCCTCTACGTAGAGCGCTGCGAGAAGCTCCCGGACGCCGACCCGTGGTGCCCGCAGCTGAAGAAGGCCAAGGAGACGGCGGCCGACGTCGCGGTCATCGCGGCGGACGTCGACACGCTCGTCGAGGACCAGAACGGCGACCTGAAGAAGCTCGACACCAACCTCGCCCAGCTCCAGAAGAAGGCCCAGGGCCTCGCCGACCGCGCGCCGCACCTGGACGAGGACCTGGACAGGACCGTCCGGGACGTCAACGCGCTGAACAAGGGCGCCGGAGAGGTCGCCAAGGGCGCCAAGAAGCTCCACAAGGGCCTCGGCACCGCCAAGACCGGCTCCTCGGACCTGGACACGGGCGTGGGCAGGCTGAAGACGGGCGCGACGGACCTCGACGGCGGCATGTTCAAGCTGGCCGACGGCTCCCAGGACCTCGCCGGCGGCCTGCACGACGGCGCCGAGAAGATCCCCGACTACGACAAGAAGGACCGCGACCGGCGCACGGACGTCATGGCCGACCCCGTGCGGCTCGCCTCCAAGGCGCTGCACAAGGCGCCCAACTACGGCACCGGTTTCGCCCCGTACTTCATCCCGCTGTCCCTGTGGGTCGGCGCGATGGTGGCGTACATGCTGATCCAGCCGCTCAACCGGCGCGCGCTCGCCGCGGGCGCCTCCGCGGGGCGGATCGCGCTCGCGGGCTGGCTGCCCGTCGCCGCCCTCGGCGTGCTCCAGGTCGTGGCCCTGATGTCGGTCCTGCACTGGCGGCTCGGCCTCCAGATGGACCGCGCGGCCGGGACGGTCGGCTTCCTCGCCCTGGTGACCGGCTGCTTCGCCGCGATCGTGCAGTGGCTCAACGCGCGCTTCGGAGCGGCGGGGCGGATCCTCGTCCTCGCCGTCCTGATGCTCCAGCTGACGTCGGCGGGCGGCACGTACCCCGTGCAGACGAGCCCGGGCTTCTTCCAGGCGATCCACCCCTACCTGCCGATGAGTTACGTCGTCGAGGCGCTGCGCAGGCTCATCACCGGCGGCGGCCTCGGGCCCGTCTGGCAGGCGTGCGCGGTCCTGGTGGGCTTCACCGCGGGCGCCCTCGCGCTCACCGCCGTCTCCGCGCGCCGCAAGCAGGTGTGGACACTCGACCGGCTGCACCCGGAGCTGAGCCTGTGAACGCCCCGAAACCTGTGAAAATCAGTCCCATGGGAAGTAGCGCAAGCAGCGCAAGCAGCACGCGGCGCGAGGCCACCCGGCAGAAGCTGTACGAGGCCGCCGTCACGCTCATCGCGGAACAGGGGTTCTCCGCCACGACAGTTGACGAGATCGCCGAACGGGCAGGAGTAGCGAAAGGCACGGTCTACTACAACTTCGCCAGCAAATCGGTCCTCTTCGAAGAGCTGCTGCGCCACGGCGTCGGACTGCTCACCGCGTCCCTCCAGGAGGCCGCCGAGGCCGCGTCCCTGGACGGCGGCAGCAAGGTCGACGCCCTGGACGCGATGATCCGCGCGGGTCTCGTCTTCATCGACCGCTACCCGGCCTTCACACAGCTGTACGTCGCCGAGCTGTGGCGCACCAACCGCGCCTGGCAGTCCACGCTCATGGTCGTCAGGCAGCAGGCCGTCGCCGTCGTCGAGAACGTGCTGCGCGCGGGCGTCGAGAACGGCGAGCTGAGCGACGAGATCGACATCCCCCTGACGGCCGCCGCGCTCGTCGGGATGGTCCTGGTGGCCGCGCTCGACTGGCAGTCCTTCCAGCCGGAGCGCTCCCTCGACGACGTCCACGCGGCGCTGTCCCGGCTGCTCCAGGGGAGGGTGAGCGGCAGCGGGGGCTGAGCCGCCCGAGGAGTCACCCGACCGGACGCAGTACCGCACCCGGTACCGAACGCGGAATCCCCCACAGCCACAGCGCCGCACACGGCCGTCGCACGGCGCCGGTCCGGCACGCCTGGAAGCCCCCAGGCGCACCGGACCGGCGCTTACTGCGTTCCCCCGTGCGACCCCCGTGGTCGTCCCCCGGTCGCCCCCGTTCCTCGCTCCCGCGCGGGCGGGAGGAGCGGTCAAGGGCGCCGCCCGTTCCGCCGCCCCGTGTCGGCGGTGCCGGTGCCGCGCCCTTCTCCGTGCCTCCACTCTCCCGTCCGCGCAGGTCGAGCCCCATCCGCGCGCGTACTCATCTCCATCACTAGGTACGGATACTCAGGCCTGGTCACTCATGCGCAGGCCGGAACGTGCCCTACTGGTTACGATCACGTCCGTGTCCGTACTCCCCCTGGGTATGACCAGTTGGGGAGGCGGGGGCTTATACACTCCAAGCGGCGCATAGCCAAATATGCAGGTCAGACAGCAAACGGCCCGGCCGCTCTTCGGAGCGTTCCGGGCCGTTTTCGTGCCGTTGTGGGCACCGTGCTGATTCGGTGCTGACCACTCAGACCGTGCGACGGCCTCTCTCATCTGCACTGCGGGAGCGCGCTACCCGTAATACGTGTCCGTGTACTCCGGCCCGTACGATCCGGGCTCGCAACCTTGATCTCGATCAGGCGAGCCGCCATGGCTGATGACGAATCCATAGCCCTGCGGGAGGGTGCACCCCTTGTCAGTCCAACTGCCAGCCATGGCGGTCCAGACGATGAGCAGCAACAGCACTGCGACGATCTTCTGATTACGAGTGGGGCGCCATCCACGCCCGGTGTCTGACATGCGCGCGAGTGTGACGTGGGCGCTGTTCGACTCGTGCGGGAATGACGAGTGCGTGACCCGATCGACGGACGGTGGCCAACCGGCCTTTACAGGCCACGCGAGGGATGCAACAGAGGGCAGTCACTGAGTGACGGGCACTGCCCGCGACCACAGTTCCTCAGCGTGCTCGGCGAATCGGTCGAACATCCCTCCGTCGCCCTGTCGACGCAGATGCAACAAGGGCGAGTCGTGGCCTACGAGACGTGCTAGATGAGGCGTCACGAGGGCTTCGTGGTCGAAGCGGAACACGGACAGGGACACGTGGTTCACGGCGTCCTCAGCGGCACTGAACCGCGCCTCCAGGCCGTCGAGGCCTCCCAGCTTGTCCAGCTCGCCGAGGGTGATCCTGATGCGCGTCGACACGTTCAAGGTGACGTCTTCGATGGCCTCGCGCTGACGCGTCACGTCTCCCTCCGGGTCCCCCAGCAGGAAGCGCACCCGACACCCCGCACTCGTCTTGCGTCGTAGCGTCTCGGTGAAGGCGGGCACCTGAGTGAAGAAGAAGTAGTTCGTAAAGCCTGCCAGGAAGATGTCACTCGTGGCTGAGTCGATCAGCTCAGCCCACACAGTCGACGGGCACGCGGATCGGTACGGGTAGCTGTTGATGATCTCTCGATCGTTCCCGGTCTTGATCCGGTCCTTCACCACTTGCGGCCACAGCATCTCTTCGTCCACTCCAAGCGCCTGTGCGGTGTCCTCACGGTTCCGTGCGTGCGGAGTCAGCTCCGCGTCTGCCAGCCATCGTTCCACTTGCTTGGCAGACACCCCGACCCGGTATGCGAGTTTGCGTGGAGACATGCCCGCGTCGTCCAGAGCGGATCGAAGCGCGACATTCACTGTCAACCCCCTGAGCATGGACGTTTGGGCCTTCTCAGACCGTAGCGCCGAAAGGCACAACTGTCCCTGACGCAGGGGGAGATACGTCCGGCCGGGGGATCCACGATCGCCCCATGAGTAGCAGCGAGGACGCAGCGTACGAACAGGCTTCGCGCGTACAGATCCGACTGTGCGCCGCTTTGGAGGCGGAGGGAATTGAGCTTCGCTCACTGCGGGTCGACACGGCCGGGGTGGTCCCTCTGATCGACCTCGGGATGGTCAACGTCGCCACCGCTGAGCGGCTGGCCAAGGCGCTGGAAGGATGCGGGGTTCCTGCATGAGCGACGACAACAAGAAGCCGAAGGGGGACCCGGGCGACTTGTCGGAGAAGGTCAAGAAGGCCAACGACCGGAGCAGAAAGGACGGAGGCCGCCGCTAGGAAGAGGCCGAAGAAGGCACTGACGTCCCAGCGGGCGCACGGCCAAGTACGGCCCGCTGGGGTGTCCCATCCAACCGGGTTGGAGGACACATGCAGGCAAGCACGGCACTGGAACCGAGTGCAACACCCGCCAGGGAGCTCATCAGCTCCCTGCAGTTCGAGGCCGTCACAGAGACGGTGATCGGCAACAACAAGGGCATGGACCCGGGGATCGCCGAGCAGATCGTGGAGGAAGCCCTCAAGTTCGTGGCTGCCTGTGCCAAGCACCCCGGCGCACGGCTGAGGCCCTCCCGAGTCGTGGATGAGGGGTGGCACGCTCTCATCCTGCACACAGCCACCTACAGGGCCCTGTGCAAGCGCCTGGGGCGGTTCATCCACCACACGCCCGAGCGGCCGGACCCGTCACGGCACAGTCCGCAAGAGCTGGGCCGCACCCAGGCACTGATCGTGAAGGCCGGGTTCGACGTCGACCGGACGCTCTGGCTCGCTCCGACCGACCCGAGCATTTCCGTGGCCGCAGAGTGCGAGCACACTCCCAAGAACTGTGCTTCGTGCTTCGACGGTGGCGGAAACGGAGACGGAAAGAGCAACTAGCTGACGCCGATGGGCCGTGGCTCCTACTCTCCAGGTGAGCGTCAGGAGGAATGTCATGGAGTGGATCAACCCCAAGTACGCGGCAGCGGTAGAACTCCTGACCAGGACACGGGTGGACGCGGCAAGCCAGGGAATGCGTCGCTGCGGGATGTGCGCAGGCTTCCGCACCAAGGCGTTCGTTGGCACTGACGGAACGCTCTACACGGTGCCCTGCGGCTGGTGCGGCACTGACGGAGTTCGACCTGACCGTCGCCGTCGGCGCGCATAGCTGGAGCAGGCCCCGGCCGTTCGTCCACCCACAGGGGCGGTGCACTACCACCACCTTGAGAGCACTAGCGAGGCCCCCGCTCATGATCGGCGGGGGCCTTGTGCCGTGTTGCTCGATCAGTCGACTCGGGCCTCACAGCGAACGGAGCATCACTCCTCGATGTGTCGGTACAGAGTCGCCCTGGATACCCCGAGAGCCTTGGCGATGGTAGTGACGCCCTCCCCCTTGGCCCTCCTGGCACGGGCGACGGCAAGCATGTCGTCTGTGATCACGGTGGGCCGTCCGCCATGGTTGCCAAGGCGTGCCGCCGCATCCAGCCCTTCCAGGGTCTTCTCCCGGATGCCTTCCCTCTCCACTTCGGCGCCGACGGCCAGGACGGCGAACACGATGGCCCCGGCACCGTTCGGGTCGTAGAGGCCCTGGAGAGGGCCGGAGAGGAGCTCTAGCTGGATGCCCTCAGTCTGAAGAGCGGATGCCAGGGTCATCAGCTCCACAGCCGATCGAGCCAGCCGCTTCATCTCATGCGCCACCAAGACCACAGCTTGATCAGGTGCTGCTCCCTTGATCTCCCGGGCCAGGGACAGGGCTTTCTCCAGCTCTAGACGGACCTTGACCCGGGTGCTGACCTTCTCGGAGAAGATCCGTTTGCAGTGGGCGCGCTCCAGCGCATCCAACTGGCTCTGTAGCTCCTGCCCGACAGTGGAGCAGCGGGCGTAGCCGATGCGGATGGCCATGCCTGTATCCGCTGGCTGGCAGATCGAGACGGGAGCGGCTTCGGTCCAGGGTTTGCCGGGGCTGCGGTCGGCTGGAGTCTTGATCTCCAGATCGGTCTTCAGGGATGGCACCAGGGTGAAGCGCCCTGTGTGGTAGCTGGTGGCTACCTTCCCGCTGGTGGTCCGGCACGGGCTTCCGGCCGGTGCGCCGCACTTCGGGCAGTCGTGACGTTCAACGAGGGCGGCCGGGGCCGTAGGCGCTGTCATGCCGTCAACGTCTCACAAAGGCGTCTCACAACAAAGGCGGAGACAAGCCGTTTTGAGACGGGTTTCGAGACGCGTCAGGCGGGGCGAAACGGGTGCGGCTCTGGCCTTGGCCCGACGTCTCACAAACGATGGTTTTTGAGACCTCTCGCGACCGTCATGAGCCGTGCGCCACGGGGGTAATTCCTCATGCCTTGGCCCCGCGAGGACCGCAGGGGAGCCGTCCGGTCACCGTGTACGGGTTTCGGAAGTTAGCTTGTTGCCTGCATCACAGCAGTGTCCAGATGTCAGCGATAGGACACGTACATTATTGATGACGGCCGGGGTTATATACCCCGGCCGACGACATCGAAAGCAGCCCCGCCCGCAGGGTGGGGACGGTAGCTCTGATCCAACCCCACCCCTGAAGGTGGGGGATGTTGATTGATGGATCTCTTCAAGTATCAGGACAGCAGAAGACCCCGGCACCGTAACGAGTGCCGGGACCTTGAGGGAGTTCCGCTACTAAGAGATGTCGGAGTTTTCTCTCTCGTCTGCGTCGATATCTTCGTCGCTGGCGACCTCGCCCTGCGCGGACGACCGTGCTGAGGACTTCTGCTTCTGCTCGTCGGCGGCCGCGAAGGGGGTCGAACGAGTGGTCGGCTGTTCCTTCTCATCTGCCATGGCGTGACTTCCTGCCTGTCAGCCTCCGCCGTGAAGTGCAGCGGAGGCGCGGAGATGACGCCGGAATGGACACGGCGCACCTTCGCCAGGCTGCTCCTGGGGCTGCCATCTGGCATCTCAGGAGTCAGGCGATGTGGTTCATCCGGGTGACGAAGTTGTCCACAGCCCAGGGATTATACACCAAGATCCATAGCAGTGCTGTTCCAGGTCGAGCTCAGGGTCTGGAGTTGGTCCTCACGGCCCGAGCTACAGCAGCTCGACGACGACAGGGCAGTCGATCGAAGCGCGGGGCGCCGTTCCTTTGCCACCTTCGCCACATCAGAGTCCGGAACTGACCAAAGCATACGTGCATCGCTTATGAGGCGAGGGGCTGCGCCCCCCGCCAGATGACTGATCAATCTAACTCCCCACCCCCTAAGGGTGGGTTGAAGTTTCCTCTCTTCAGCAGTGAAGTGCCCCCTCCCTCAAGGAGGGGAGTGTAATTACTTTCTAGACATCAAATTCACTTACTCTCCCTTAAGGGGAGGAGGATTTAACTATCCAACAATGACTACCCCTTCAAGGGGAAACAGTCTTCTATTGATATCTATATCTGGAACCGGCTGAGGATCGCCCCGCAAGGGGGGCGACCACGCTTATTCAAGAAGGGGCGTAGTGTCGCCCCTTGGTATCAAGCCGCCGAGGGGCCCGATCCGTTAACGCTCGCCTCGGCTCGCAGGCGCACCGATCGTGCCCACTCGCTGGTGGGGAACGAGCTGCCGCCCTTGCTGATGTTGTCGCACTCGGCCTCCCATCTGCGGGTCCGCTCCGGGGTTGTGAACAGCCAGTCGCCGAGCTGACCATCCCAGGGGATGTTGTGGTGGTGCGTGGCGCACTCCTCCCGCTTCCTCCCTGACGGGGCGTCCATGGAGGCAACCGTGCACGGGATGAGCAGGCAACGCGCTGAGGCCGACGGCGCGAACAGCCCCGCCCTGATCAGGCTGCATCTGGCCTGTCGGTAACGGCTCGGGCTGTAGGGGCTGCCATCGTCCTTGGCCAGGATTAGCTCCAGTTCTCCGGAGCCCAAGGGCGCGTGGCCTCCGCGTTGCATGCGGTCGACCGCCAAGAGCCACATGCGCAGTTCAAGGTGCAGGCCAGGGTCCCCGATGGAGGGGTTGTGATGCTCCGGCCGGTACATCTTGGCGAACCGATAGCTCACTCCGCCCCCTGCGCGTCCAGCCACCTGTCCAGGTCTTCCGGTCGGCATCGCAGCGCTTGGCCCACCTTGCGGAACGGAATCTCCTCCCTGCGCCAGTTCCCATAGACCCAAGAGCGCGGCTTCCCCAGGTGTGCCGCGACGTCATCCAGCGTCATGAGCTTGTGCAACGTTCCCTCCCCATGGCCATCCAGTGGGCGGCTTCTCCGCCCGTTGCTGTCCGGCTGCCTCCAGGAGTACGCGCATCAACCCACTGGGTCAACCAGGTTTGCCAAACAGGTTGGACGTGCTAGCTTCGCCTCGTGAGTGAGCAGCAAGGAGAGCAAGGCGGCCCCGTCGTCGCGCAGGAGATCGGCCCCTGGGTGGTCGAGATGCAGTGGCCGGAGGGGGTGACTCAGGGCGGGCCCGCTGCTCTCTTGGTGCGGCCTAAGGATGGGGAGAGCTGCCCCCTGGGTGGCATCAGTTCCACCGTGTTGCGTGAGATCGACTTCAAGGAAGCGGTCGAGCGGCTGCGCGCCAAGGTGGCGGTCTCTGAGATGCGGGCCCAGGTTCGCGAGGAGTACGAGGCAGGGCGTACCGAACGTCTCAGGAAGGCTCTGGCTCAGGGGGTGACGGATGAGTACCTGGCCACGCTGGCCAGTGCGTACCTCAGCTACCTGAGTGGCGGGGGCAAAGGCCCATTGGCGCACCTTGCCGAACGTGTCGGCAAAAGCGAGTCGACAGTCAAGGGTCATCTCTGGCAGGCGAGGAAGAGAGGTCTGCTCACAGGGGCCCCGGGGCGTGCTGGTGGGGCGCTCACTCGCAAGGCCTCCGAGATCCTTATCCGGGTCGTCCCGGGTGGCGAACGGATGACCATCGTCGACTCTCCGGCGGGGACGGCACAGGAGACGTCAACAGAAGAGGAGTAACGGAACCAGTGGCAACTGTCTTCCAGAAGTGCAAGAAGGCCACGGAGAACCCCTGTACCAAAGCGAGATGCGGACACGCCTGGACCGTCCGCTACAGAGAGCCGGGCGGGCGCTCCGGCCGTCAGCGGGAGAAGACGTTCCCGACGAAGAAGCAGGCCGAGGATTACGGCGTCAAGGTTGAGAACGACAAGCATGAACACGTCTACATCGACCCCGACGCAGGGAAGATCACGTGTCGCGCCTACTGGGCGGAGTACCAGGAACGGCGCCACGTGAAGGTGACGACCTCATACCGCAACGAGAAGAGCTTTGAGCGGCATCTGGCTCCCGTGATCGGCCGTAAGAGCCTGGCCAACGTGGTAGCCGCCGACATAGAGCGAATAGCGGCCACGATGAAGAGCGGCGGGCTGTCCGTGGCGACGTTCTACGCGGTTACTCGGCCCGTACAAGGCATGTTCCGACAAGCGGTCAGGGACAAGCGGATCACTGTGTCTCCCTTCGACACCGCCGTACTGCCGAAGATGCCTCCCAAGGCTGTGGACGAGACGGAGCTTCCCACCTTCGGCGACGTATCCCGCATCGCACGGGGCATGAAGCCCGAGAACGCCGTGGGCATCTGGCTCATGGCCGGGTGCGGGCTCCGCATCGGCGAGGCCATGGCCGTACGCGCCTCCGACTTCCGCACCGTTGCCGGTACCAGGGTTCTGCGCATCCGCAGGCAGGTGCAGAAGGTCAGGAACGATGCCGGGAAGCTCACCGCCGCTCTCGTCCCGCTGAAGCACCGTGAAGAGGGCGACTGGCGAGACGTGCCCGTTCCCACGCTGGTCTGGAATCACGTCCAGTGGCATGTGAAGCGGTTCGGCACGGCTGAGGACGGCCGTCTGATCCGTACCAAGGCCGGAGCGCTGGTTCACCCTGACTGGTACCGAGAAGACTGGTACAAGGCCGTTCCCCGTACCTCTGAGGGCAAGACCCGGTGGACGCCTCACGACCTGCGCCACTACTTCGCCAGCACGTGTCTCCTCAACGGGTTGCCTCTGCTGTCGGTGTCCCGGTGGCTGGGACACGCCAGCATCCAGGAGACGGCCGACACGTACGGCCATCTGACTCCGGATGCCGTAGACACGGCCGTCTCAGTGCTCGATGGCGTGCTGACTGCGGCATGATCGGAATCACCGTGCTGACTTGTGCTGACTCCGGGGTCTCCTAACCCCTGGTTTTCGCAGGTAGGAGCCACAGTGAGTGTTCTTCCCCTGGTGTTCACCAGTGGCTGGGCCAGCGGGATCAACGCCTATGCGGTGGTCCTGCTGCTCGGTGTCTTCGGAGCGACGGGGCTCTCCGACGACGTGCCCGAGTCGCTCCAGAGCCCCGGGGTGCTGATCGCCGCGGGCGTCCTGTTCGCCTGTGAGGCCGTCGCCGACAAGATTCCGTACGTCGACTCGCTGTGGGACACCGTGCACACCGTCGTCCGGCCGGCGGCCGGCGCCTGGGTGGGTGCGCTGCTCGCCGGGCAGAGCGGCTCCCTGTCGGACGTCGCGGCGGGCGCGATCGGCGGGTCGACGGCCCTGGCGAGCCACGCCGTCAAGGCGGGGACGCGGATGGCGGTGAACACCTCGCCGGAGCCGTTCAGCAACGCGATCGTGAGCACGGCGGAGGACCTCGGCGTCGGCGGGATCGTGACGTTCGCGATGTTCCATCCCGGGGCCGCGGCCGTCATCGCGGGCGTCCTGCTGATCGTCGGCCTGGTGCTGCTGCTGTTCCTCGCGTCCCGGATCCGGCGGTTCCGGCGGCGCAGGGCGCAGCGCCGCGAGGAGCGCCGCCTCGCGGCCTCGGTGGGGCGGCTGCCGGACTGAGAGGCGGTGGGACCGGGTGGCCGACGGCGCTGTCAGTGGCGGCCGATAAAGTCCCTGGCATGGCACGGATTGTGGTGATCGGCGCCGGGATGGGCGCGATGGCGGCCGCCGCCCGGCTGGCCGTCGCGGGCCACCGGGTGGTGGTGCACGAGCGGGCGACGACGTACGGCGGCGCGCTCGGCCGCGTGGAGCGGGACGGCTTCGCCTTCGACACGGGCCCGGCCCTGCTGCACCTGCCCGCGGTCTACCGCGACCTGTTCGTGAAGACGGGCAAGCAGCCCCTGGAGGACTGCGTCGAGCTGTCCCAGGTCGAGCCCGCCGTCCGCCATGTGTTCGCGGACGGCACGGCGGTCGACCTGCCGAACGCCTCGCGCGCGGGCGTGAGCGAGGCCCTGGACGCCGCCCTCGGCGCCGGGGCGGGGGCCCGCTGGTCGGGGTTCATGAACCGCGCGCGGGAGGCCTGGGACCGCACCCGCCGCCCCCTCCTGGAAGAGCCCCTGTGGCCGAACTGGCAGGTCCTCGCCGAGCGCGAGCCCTACCCCTCGGTCGCCCGGCGCCGCCTGCTGCGCCGCGAGCAGCGCGCGGCCACGCTGGCGGAGATCGGCGCGTTCGAGCTGGACGGCGAGCCCCGCCTGTGCGCGCTGCTCGGCCACTTCGCCCTGGCGCACGGCCTGGATCCGCGCACGGCCCCGGCGAGCGCCGCCGTCCTGCCGTATCTGGAGCAGACCTTCGGGACCTGGTCGGTGCGCGGCGGTATGCGCGCCCTCGCGACGGCGGTGTACGAGCGGTGTCTGGCCCGCAGGGTCGAGTTCGCCTTCGGTTCCGCGGTCACGCGGGTCGTGACGAAGGACGGCCGCGCCGCGGGCGTCGAGCTGACGGACGGAACCGTCGTGGACGCGGACTTCGTGGTGGCCGGTGTCGCGCCGGGCGCACTGGACCGCCTGCTGCCCGAAGCGGACGTACGCGCCGCCGACGAGGTCCCCCCGCAGTCCGGCCTGCCCAGCCGCCTCACCGTCCTGCTCGCCCTGCGCGGCGCCCGCCCGGAGGGCACGCCGCACCGGACGGTGCTGCACACGCCCGACCGCGAGGCCGAGCTCGACCGGATCTTCGGCGCCCGCCCCGGGCTCCCGGCGGCGTCGACGCTCACGGTGCTGCGCCCGGACGACCCGACCACCACGCCGGACGCGGACCACGAAGCCGTCACGCTGACCGCGACGGTCCCCGCGGGCACGGACGTCACCGACGCCGACGTGCGGCGCCTCGTCGACCGCGCCGGGTCCGCGCTCCCGGGCCTCGGCGACCGCCTCCTGTGGCACGAGGTCCGCACGCCCGCGGACGTCGCGGAGGCCACCGGCGCCGACGGCGGTGCGGTGCCCGCGCCGTCGCTCGCGGCGGGAGACGGCCGACGGCTGCACCCGGCCAACAGCACGCGCGTGGAAGGCCTGTTCGCGGTCGGCGGCTGGGCGCACCCGGGCGGCGGCCTGCCGCACGCGGGCATGTCCGGCACGCTGGTGGCCGGACTGATCGTGGAGGGCCCGGAGTTCCGCGGCTCCCAGTGAGCCGCGGCCCCGCCCCGGGGTCAGTACCGCCGCTGCCCTTCGGGGGCCGGTAGCGGTACTGCTCCTCGGGGGTCAGTAGCGGTACTGCTGCTCGCCGTCGTAAGGCGCGTCGTAGCCGAACACATTGCCCGGCTCCTGTGCGCCGTCGCCGCCCGCGGAGGGCGTATAGGGCGGCTGCTCGGGCAGCGGCTCGCCGCCGTACGGGGTGGTGTCGCCGGTGCGCTGGTGCGGGACCCAGACGCCGCCGGGCGGCGTGTCCTGGTAGGGCTCGCCGCCGTACGTGTCCCCTCCGTAGGGCGCGTACGCCTCCTGGGCGCCATAGGTCTGCGGGCCGATGTACGGGTCGGAGTACGCGGCGTACCGCTGCTCGCCCGTGTCGCCGTACCCGAAGTTCAGCTGCTCCTCGCCCTGCGCGCCCGGCTGGCCGTACGCGGCGGCGTAGCTGTCGAAGGCGTAGTCGTCCCCGGCCGCGGGCGGTGCGTACGGAGCGTCGCTGTACACGCCGTACTGGCCGGTGTCGTCGGGCAGGGGCTCGGGTTCGTGGGTGCCCTGGCCGGACGCCAGCGGTTCCATGGTGGTCGTCGCGTCCAGGGCGTCCGGTGCCCCCGGCTCCGCGCCGTACTCGACTCCCGAGACCTGGAGGGTCGGCTGCGCGGGCGCGGAGCCCGCCTTGCGGCGCCTGCTCGCGCCGGGCTTTTTCGCACCGGGCTTTCCACGGAGCGCCCAGCCCTGGGCGAAGCCGCGCCGGAACGACAGGGTCACATAGGTCTGCCCGGCCGCGAAGGCGACCGCGCCGAGCGCGATGACCACGACCGACGGCAGCACGACGCCGACGACCACGCCGAGGAAGCCGCCGAACGCGAGCAGCCGCCAGCGCAGCCGCGCCTTGTACTGCAGCAGCACCTCGCCGAGCAGCCACAGCGCGACCACGCCGAACGCGATGTAGAGGACCGTCCAGCCCACGTACGCCCCTCTCCCCTCGCGGCCGTCGCCCCGCGGGTACGACCGGTCAGGCCTGCTGGTGGTGCAGGCCCAGGTTCTCGTAGATCTCCAGCGTCGCCGTGGAGTTGTTCAGCGTGATGAAGTGCAGCCCCGGCACGCCCTCGGCAAGGAGCCGCGCGCAGAACTCCGTCGCGAACTCGATCCCAATGGAGCGTACAGCCGCCGGATCGTCCTTGACCGCGAGGATCCGTTCTTTGAGCTCGGGCGGGAAGTCCGCGTTGCTGAGCTGCGGAAGCCGCTCCAGCTGGCGGACGTTCGTGACGGGCATGACCTCGGGGATGATCGGCGTCTCGCAGCCGCCCGCCGCGACGCGGTCGCGCAGGCGCAGGTACTCCTCCGGGTGGAAGAACATCTGCGTGATCGCGTAGTCCGCGCCCGCGCGGCACTTGTCGATGAAGTGCCGGACGTCGGACTCCCAGTCCTCCGAGCGCGGGTGCATCGCGGGGAACGCGGCGACGCCCACGCAGAAGTCGCCGGACTCCTTGATGAGCCGGACCAGTTCGGCGGCGTAGGTCAGCCCCTCGGGGTGCTTGACCCACTCGCCCATCGGGTCGCCGGGCGGGTCGCCGCGCACCGCGAGCATGTTCCGGATGCCCGCGTCCGCGTACTGCCCGA
Organism: Streptomyces sp. NPDC059003; assembly: GCF_042740445.1. Lineage (NCBI taxonomy): Bacteria > Bacillati > Actinomycetota > Actinomycetes > Kitasatosporales > Streptomycetaceae > Streptomyces > Streptomyces sp. NPDC059003. The sequence goes on from NZ_JBHYJH010000019.1 coordinate 70,401, forward strand.
TGATGTTGCGCAGCTCGGCGACGGAGTGGTCGACGGCGGTGAGGTGGGCGACCGGCGTCAGCGTCGAGTCGGCGACGATCTGCTGCGTCTCCTTCACCGTGCCCGCGCGCGTGGAGCCGCCGGCCCCGTACGTCACGGAGACGAAGCTCGGCGCGACGGCCTCGATCCTGCGCAGCGAGTTCCACAGGTTCCGCTCGCCCTTGGGGGTCTTCGGCGCCGAGAACTCGAACGAGTACGTGGTCTTGCCGGTCGCGAGCATGTCGCGCACGGTGCGTGCGCGGTCAGTCCTGGTGGAAGCAGTGCCTAGGGCCATACCGGCAGGTTAGCCAGGCCGGGACGGTCCCCCAACCAAGCACAGGTGATATGTCCATTTAGTCGGCCCATTGTCCAGCACTCGGACACTTCCGGGTTATTGATCACACGGGTGTGCGTACGCGGGGGCGTGACGCCCTCCACGCGGCGGCCGCGGGGCCGGTGCCAGGGCCGGTGCCAGACGGCCGCAGGGCCGGTGTTCAGGCCGTACGCAGGCGCTTCGCCAGGTCCGCCGCGGCGGCGCCCGGGTCGCCGGCCTCCGTGATCGCGCGGACGACGACCACGCGGCGGGCGCCCGCTTCGAGGACCTCGTCCAGATTGCCCGCGTCGATGCCGCCGATCGCGAACCACGGGCGGTCCGTGCCGAGCGACGCGGCGTACCGGACCAGGCCGAGCCCCGGTGCGTGCCGTCCCGGCTTCGTGGGGGTCGGCCAGCACGGGCCCGTGCAGAAGTAGTCCACGCCGTCCTGGGCGGCGGCCGCCGCGGCCTCCTCCTCGGCGTGCGTGGAGCGGCCGATGAGCACGTCCGCGCCGAGGACGGCGCGGGCCGCGGGCACCGGCAGGTCGCCCTGGCCCAGGTGCAGCACGTCGGAGCCGATGGCGTGCGCGACGTCGGCGCGGTCGTTCACGGCGAGGAGCTTGCCGTGGCGGCGGCAGGCGTCGGCGAAGACCTGGAGGTGCGCCAGCTCCTCCGCCGCCTCCATGCCCTTGTCGCGCAGCTGCACGATGTCGACGCCGCCCGCGAGGACGGCGTCCAGGAACTCCGGGAGGTCCCCCTGGCGCTTGCGCGCGTCCACGCACAGGTAGAGGCGTGCGTCCGCGAGCCGGGCGCGTGCGGAGCCGCCCGCCGTTTCGGTGGCCATGGAGCGTTCCCCCCGGGTGTCGGTGGCGTACGGGCCGCGGGTGCTGCGGCCCGTACGCCGGATGGTGGTCAGGTCAGACGGCGAGCGCCTGCGCGCGGCGCTTCACCTCCGTGCCGCGATTCTCGCTCAGGGCCTGCGCCGGGGTGCCGGGCAGGGTCGGGTCGGGGGTGAAGAGCCACTCCAGGGCCTCTTCGTCGGAGAAACCATCGTCACGCAGGAGCGTCAGCGTGCCGGACAGGCCCTTGACGACTTTGTCGCCGTCGATGAAGGCCGCCGGTACCTGAAGCGTCCTGTTCTCGCCTCGGCGCACGGCGATCAGCTGGCCCTCCTTGACCAGCTGCCGCACGCGCGTCACCTCCACGTCGAGCATCTCGGCGATGTCGGGGAGGTGGAGCCAGGCGGGGACGAGAGCATCGGTCTTTGCGTCAATCTCGGTCACGGATCAAGCGTGCCATTTCTGGCCGGGGGCCGGTAGCGGGGGTGGGGGGAGGTGGGGCTTTTGGGGTGCCGTGGGGTGGGTGGGCCGGGGGTGGGACTACCTGGGCGTCTTGATTCCGGTTGCCCTGGTCGTGGGCTGCCTTTAAGGGTCGGGATCCGCCCTCTGGGCGGACCAGCCGCCCACAGCGGGGGCGGCTCGGATCGGCCGCCCACAGGGGGCGGCTGGTCAGGTCCTGATCGCCTTCTTCAGGGGGACCGTTGGGTCTGCCACCAGTTCCGGGGTCAGGGGGGTGGCTGATTCGATGAGTTTGCGGGCCTGGGTCAGGTCTCGGGGGCGGCCCACCGCCAGGAGGGCCACCAGGGCGCCGTCGCGGAGCCAGCAGGCCGACCAGGAGGGGGTCGTGGGGTCGCCGCGCCAGATCAGGTCGTCGGTGGCCGCGTGGTGGCCCGCGTACTGGACGAAGCGGCCGAACTGCTCGGACCAGAAGTACGGCACCGGGTCGTACGCCGTCGGGGTCTCGCCGACGATGTTCGCGGCGACCGTGCGCGGGCCCTGGACCGCGTTGTCCCAGTGGTGGACGAGCAGGCGCTCGCCGTACCGCCCGGACGGGAAGGAGGCGCAGTCGCCGACGGCGTACACGTCGGGCGCGGAGGTGCGCAGGTGGTCGTCGGTGACGACCTCGCGGTGGGCGCCGAGCGCGATGCCGGAGTCCGCGAGCCAGGCGGTCGCGGGCCGCGCGCCGATGCCGACGACGACGGCGCCCGCGGGCAGCCGCGTGCCGTCGTCGAGGAAGACCGCGCCGGGCTCGACCCGCGCCACGCGCGCGTGGGTGCGCAGTTCGGCACCGGCGTCCGCGTACCAGGCCGCCATGGGGGCCGCGACCTCGTCGGGCAGGGCGCCCGCGAGGGGGCGCTCGGCGGCCTCGACGACGGTGACGGCGCAGCCCGCGTCGCGCGCGGCCGTGGCGAACTCGGCGCCGATCCAGCCCGCGCCGACGACCACGACGTCGTGCTGCTCGGCGAGCACGGGGCGCAGCCGCTCGGCGTCGTCGAGGGTGCGCAGCAGATGCACTCCGGGGACGCCGTCGGAGCCGGGCAGGCGAATCGGTTCCGCGCCGGTCGCGACGACGAGGCTGTCGTACGCCACGGGCCCCGCCGCGGTGTCCACCTCGTGGTCGTCCGGGCGGACGCCGGTGACGTCGACGCCGAGCCGGAGTTCGATGCGGAGCGCCTCGAAGTCGATGTCGAAGGCGGAGCCCTCGGCCTTGCCGAGCAGCACGGCCTTGGACAGCGGCGGCCTGTCGTACGGCTGGTGCGGCTCCGCGCCGATCAGGGTGACCGCGCCCGCGAACCCCTGCTCGCGCAGCGCCACGGCCGTCTGCACCCCCGCCATCCCGGCGCCGACGATCACGACGCCCCGCCCCGACTGCACCCGCTTCTGCTGCTCGCTCACCCGATCAACTGTAGGGCGGCACCCGCCGCCCGGACACGACGGGCTTAACTCGCCGCAGGGGGACGGGCTAGGGTGGCCGGTGCAGAGCACTCGCGGGAGCCCGGACGCACCGGGCTGAGAGGGAGGCTGGACGGCCTCCGACCGTACGAACCTGATCCGGGTCATGCCGGCGAAGGGAGGGGCTGGACGCCCATGCGTTCCCGTACGGAACCACCATCTCCAGAAGGTCCGCCCAGTGACGTCCTCGTGGTCGGGGGCGGCCTCATCGGACTCGTCACCGCCTGGCGGGCCGCGCGGCGCGGCCTGACGGTCACCGTCGTCGACCCCGCACCCGGCGGCGGCGCCGCGCAGGTCGCCGCGGGCATGCTGGCCGCCGTCACCGAGCTGCACTACGGCGAGCAGACCCTGCTCGGCCTCAATCTGGCGTCCGCGCGCCGCTATCCGGACTTCGCGGCCGAGCTGACGGAGGCGAGCGGCCACGACATCGGCTACCGCGCGTGCGGCACCCTCGCCGTCGCGCTCGACGCCGACGACCGCGCCCACCTGCGCGAACTGCACGCCCTCCAGCGGCAGTCGGGCCTCGACTCGCAGTGGCTGAACGGCCGCGAGTGCCGCCGCCTCGAGCCGATGCTCGCTCCGGGGGTACGCGGCGGCCTGCGCGTCGACGGCGACCACCAGGTCGACCCGCGCAGGCTCGCGGCGGCCCTCGTGGTGGCGTGCGAGCGGGCCGGGGTGGCCTTCACGCGCGCGTGGGCACGGGGTCTCTCCGTGGTGCGGGACCGGGCCACCGGTGTCGTCCTCGACGACGGCAGCGCGCTCGCCGCCGGCCAGACGGTGCTCGCGGCGGGCAGCCTCAGCGGGCGGCTCGCGGGGGTGCCCGACGACGTCCTGCCGCCGGTGCGGCCGGTCAAGGGCCAGGTCCTGCGGCTCACGGTGCCCGAGCGGTACGCACCGTTCCTGAGCCGCACGGTGCGCGCCGTCGTCCGCGGCAGCCACGTCTACCTGGTGCCGCGCCTCAGCGGCGAGCTCGTCGTGGGCGCGACCAGCGAGGAGCTGGGCTGGGACACGACGGTCACCGCGGGCGGCGTGTACGAGCTCCTGCGCGACGCCCACGAGCTCGTACCCGGCATCACGGAACTGCCGCTCACGGAGACCCGCGCGGGCCTGCGCCCCGGCTCGCCGGACAACGCGCCGCTGCTCGGGCCCACGGCGCTGCCCGGCCTGCACCTGGCCACCGGCCACTACCGCAACGGCGTGCTCCTGACCCCGATCACCGGTGACGTCATGGCGCACGCCCTGGCCACCGGTGAACTGCCGGACGAGGCCCGCCCGTTCACGCCCGCCCGCTTCACCGCGGCCACCGCCCCGAACCCGGCGCGCCCCTCCCCGAAGCATGCGTCCCCCAAGCACCCGTCCCCGAAGCACGTCTCGGAGCTGTCCGCATGACCACGCCTTCTGCCGTCTCTGTCATCTCGGTCAACGGCGAAGCCCGTGACGTGGCCGCGGGCACCACGCTCGACGCCGTCGTCGCGGCGCTGACCGGCGCGCGTTCGGGCGTCGCGGCCGCGCTCAACGAAACCGTCGTCCCGCGCGCGCAGTGGGCCGCCACCGCGCTCCGCGACGGGGACCGCGTCGAGGTCCTCACCGCCGTCCAGGGAGGCTGACGACCATGGCGGACGACCCCCTTGTCCTCGGCGGCCTCACGCTGTCCTCACGCCTGATCATGGGGACGGGCGGCGCGCCCAGCCTCGACGTCCTCGAGCGGTCCCTGATCGCCTCCGGGACGGAGCTGACCACCGTCGCGATGCGCCGCGTCGACCCCGGCACCCACGGCTCGGTCCTCTCCGTACTCGAACGGCTCGGCATCCGTGTGCTGCCCAACACGGCGGGCTGCTTCACGGCGGGCGGGGCCGTCCTGACCGCGCGGCTCGCGCGCGAGGCACTCGGCACGGACCTGGTGAAGCTCGAAGTGATAGCCGACGAGCGCACCCTCCTGCCCGACCCCGTGGAGCTCCTCGACGCCGCGGAGACCCTCGTCGACGACGGCTTCACGGTCCTGCCGTACACGAACGACGACCCCGTCCTCGCCCGGAAGCTGGAGGACGTCGGCTGTGCGGCCGTCATGCCGCTCGGCTCCCCCATCGGCTCCGGGCTCGGCATCCGCAACCCGCACAACTTCCAGCTCATCGTGGAGCACGCGCGCGTACCGGTGATCCTGGACGCGGGCGCCGGCACGGCCTCGGACGTGGCGCTCGCCATGGAGCTGGGGTGCGCCGGGGTGATGCTCGCGTCGGCCGTGACGCGGGCGCAGGAGCCGGTCCTGATGGCGGAAGCCATGCGGCACGGGATTCTGGCGGGGCGCCTCGCCCATCTGGGTGGGCGGATTCCTCGGCGGCACTTCGCCTCGGCCTCTTCTCCTGCGGAGGGCTTGGCGGTGCTTGATCCGGAGCGGCCGGCTTTCTGAGCGGATGAGCCTCCGTGCCCGCCGCTTCGCGGCGGGGATCTCCCACCCGCGCGCCCGTACCCAGCCGTACTCCCCCGTGGTCCTCCTCCGTCGGTCACAGGTGCGCTGCAGTCCTGGCCCCGGCGCCCCCGCCAGGGCCAGGGTGTCGGTGGTGGCTCGTAGACTCCCTCCGTGGACACGACCCTCAAGGACCCCCTCGTCGGGCAGGTGCTCGACGGCCGCTATCGCGTGGACGGGCGCATCGCGGTGGGCGGGATGGCCACGGTCTACCGGGCCGTGGACACCCGCCTCGACCGCGTGCTCGCGCTCAAGGTGATGCATCCGACGCTCGCGGCCGACGCCTCGTTCGTGGAGCGCTTCATCCGCGAGGCCAAGTCGGTGGCCCGGCTCGCGCACCCGAACGTGGTGGGGGTCTTCGACCAGGGCACCGACGGCCCGTACGTGTACCTGGCGATGGAGTACATCGCCGGCTGCACCCTGCGTGACGTCCTGCGCGAGCGCGGCGCGCTGCGCCCGCGGGCCGCGCTCGACATCCTGGAGCCGGTCCTCGCCGCGCTCGGTGCCGCGCACCGCGCCGGTTTCGTGCACCGCGACATGAAGCCGGAGAACGTCCTGATAGGGGACGACGGCCGCGTCAAGGTCGCCGACTTCGGTCTCGTCCGGGCCGTGGACTCGGTGACGAACACGACGGGCACCGTCCTCGGCACCGTCTCGTACCTCGCGCCCGAGCAGATCGAGCGCGGCACGGCGGACACCCGCGTGGACGTGTACGCGTCCGGGGTCGTCCTCTACGAGATGCTGACCGGCGCCAAGCCGCACACCGGCGACTCCCCCGCGCAGGTCCTCTTCCAGCACCTGAACGAGGACGTGCCGCCGCCGTCCGCCGCCGTGCCGGGGCTCGCCTACGAGCTCGACGAGCTGGTCGCGTCGGCCACCGCCCGCATGCCCGACCTGCGCCCGCACGACGCGGTGGCGTTCCTCGCCCAGCTCCGTCAGGCGCGGTTCGCGCTGACCGACGAGCAGTTGGACGCCGTGCCGCCGCAGGCGCGCCAGTCGGAGGGCGAGGGCCACGACAACTCCGACGACCGCACGAGCGTCATTCCGCGCGCGGTGCGCTCGGTGCAGCTGCCGCTGCCCGCCGCCACGCACGAGCCGCCGCAGGGCGCCGACGCGAGCGCACAGGACGGGCTCAACCGCACCAGCGTGCTGCGTACGCCACAGCCGCCCCCGCAGCCGCCGCGGCACTCGGCCCAGGCGCCCGCGTCGCTGCGCGACCGGCTCCGGCGGCGGCTGACCGCGCGGCGCGGGATAACCACCGCGATAGCCGCCGTCCTGCTGGTCCTCGGGCTCGGAGCGGGCGTCTGGTACATCAACTCCGGCCAGTTCACGGAGGTCCCGGCGCTCCTCACCAAGACCGAGAAGGAGGCCCGCGACCGCCTCGACGACGCCGGGCTCGACGTCCGCAAGGTCAAGCGCGCCTACAGCGACACCGACAAGCGCGGCACGGTCATGGCGACGGACCCCGGCGTGGGCGACCGCATCCGGCAGAACGGCAAGGTGACGCTGACCGTGTCCCTCGGCCCGGAGACCGTGAAGGTGCCGAACCTCAAGGGCACGCCGCTGTCCGACGCGAAGGACAAGCTCGACGACCTGGGGCTCGGCGCCGGCGTGGTCACCAAGGAGTTCAGCAACGACGTCCAGAAGGGCGCAGTGATCAGCTCCGACCCGAAGCCCGGGACAGTCCGCAGGACGGGCGCGGCCGTCGCCCTCGTCGTCAGCAAGGGCGTCCGCGTCGACATGGTCGACGTCGTCGGCGAGTCCGAGTCGGACGCGCGCGACGAGCTCGAGGGGCTGGGCCTGAAGGTGCGGATCGCCTCGGAGCGGGTCTCCTCCGAGGAGGACAAGGGCAGCGTCGCGCGGCAGTCGGCCAAGGAGGACCAGCCGCTCGCCAAGGGGGACACCGTCACGCTGACGATCTCCAAGGGGCCGCCGATGGTCGAGGTGCCGGATGTCGAGGGGATGAAGGTCGGCGAGGCCAGGGACGCGCTGGAGGACGCGGGCTTCGAGGTCAAGGAGCATCGGGGGCTGCTCGGGATCTTCGGCGACACGGTGAAGGACCAGTCGGTCGACGGGGGCGATACGGCCCCCAAGGGGTCGAGGATCACGATCGAGATCCGCTGAGGTTTCGGCGCCCTGCCGGGGGCTCCCCAATCCCGCCCCTTCCCGAAACTAGGGGCTCCGCCCCTAGGAC
>NZ_JBHYJH010000020.1:0-77939 GCF_042740445.1 Streptomyces sp. NPDC059003
CTAGGGGCGGAGCCCCTAGTTTCGGGAAGGGGTGGGACTGGGGCGCCCCCGCGAGGCCCCACCCACCCGCTCCCACGCAAACCCCACCCACACCACCCCCCAAACCCCCACCGCCACCCACAACAGCACCCGCCCCAGCGCCCGCAGCCCGTCCACACCCCCCACCACCCCCGTCGACAGCGAAGCCACCGCGGTCATCCCGAGCGGAAACACCGTCGCCCACCGCCGCACGTCATAGCGCGGGCGAGGCCGCGCCACCTCCGCCACGAGCAGCACCGCGTACCACGCGAGGGCGAGCCCGAGCAGGACGTAGGTGACCGTGCGGAGCACCTCGTGCCCGTCACCGGTCCACCGCGGGGACGCCATCAGCTTGGACCCCGCGAGCGCCGAGATGGCGAGGGCGCCCCCGGCCACCCACTGGTCACCGGCCCCCGTCCAGACCTGCCGGAGATCGAACCGCGTCAGCGCGTCCCCGTACAGGAGCAGGCCGAGGCCGAAGCAGGCGAGCGCGGCGTCGCCGAGCCAGTCGCCCTCGCCCGCGAGGGACAGCGTGGCCGCGAGCACCGCGAGCCCCTGCGTCGCCACGCACACCAGGAACGCGCCGCCCGGCATGCCGCGCCGCCGCCAGTGCCGTACGACCGCGATCAGCAGGCCCGGCCAGACGGCCGCGGCGACGACGAGCAGCGCGATGGCGAGCTCCGGCCGGCCGAGCAGGCTGAAGCGGGTGCCGACGACCGTCGTCGCCGCGACCGCCGTGAGCGCGGGCGGGGTGACGGCCGCCGCGGTCCAGCGGGAGCGGTCGCGGGCGAGCAGGTCGACGAAGTCGGCCGCGAGGACCAGCCACAGCACGCACGCCACGGCGAGGAAGATCTCCGACAGGACGTCGTGCCCGGTCAGGTGCAGGCCCACGGAGATGATGCCGGTGGCCATCACACAGGCACCGGCCGCCGGAGTCACCTCGTCCCGCCAGGCCCGGATCGCACGCGCGCTCCGCCGCATCCGTCTCACGAGGGCCATGAGACCCCGCGCGCCCCGCAGCCACCACTCGGCCTAGGCCAGGCTGCGGACCGGCCCGCCCCCGCATGGGATGGGCGGTGTGAACGCCACCGAGCCCGCCGCCCTGCTCCTGAGGACCGGCCGCTTCCTGCGCCGCGGCGAGGCCGCCCCCGACCTGCACAGCGTCACGATCGACGGTGGCCGCGAAGCCGACGCGTTCTACCGGGACCGCTGGAGCCACGACAAGGTCGTGCACTCGACGCACGGCGTGAACTGCACCGGCTCCTGCCGCTGGAAGGTGTACGTCAAGGACGGCATCATCACCTGGGAGACGCAGGCCACCGACTACCCGTCGGCGGGCCCCGACCGCCCCGAGTACGAGCCGCGCGGCTGCCCCCGCGGCGCCGCCTTCTCCTGGTACACGTACTCGCCGACCCGGGTCCGCTACCCGTACGTCCGGGGCGTGCTCCTCGACCTCTACCGGGAGGCCAAGCAGCGGCTGAAGGATCCCGTCCTCGCCTGGGCCGACATTCAGGGTGATCCCGCGCGGCGGCGTGCCTATCAACAGGCCCGCGGCAAGGGCGGGTTGGTGCGGGCGAGCTGGGACGAGGCCGTCGAGATCGTCGCGGCCGCGCACGTCCACACCATCAAGACGCACGGGCCCGACCGCGTCGCGGGCTTCTCTCCCATCCCCGCCATGTCGATGGTGTCGCACGCCGGGGGCGCCCGCTTCATGTCGCTCATCGGCGCGCCCATGCTGTCCTTCTACGACTGGTACGCGGACCTGCCGGTCGCCTCCCCGCAGGTCTTCGGCGACCAGACGGACGTGCCGGAGTCGGGGGACTGGTGGGACGCCGCGTATCTGCTGATGTGGGGCTCGAACGTCCCCGTCACGCGGACGCCCGACGCGCACTGGATGGCCGAGGCCCGCTACCGCGGCCAGAAGGTCGTGGTGATCGCGCCCGACTACGCCGACAACGCCAAGTTCGCCGACGAGTGGCTGCATCCGCACCCCGGCACCGACGGGGCGCTCGCCCTCGCGATGGGGCACGTCATCCTGCGCGAGTTCTTCGTCGAGCGGACGGTGGACTTCTTCGCCGACTACGTACGCCGCTTCACCGACCTGCCCTTCCTGGTGACCCTGACCGAGCGCGACGGCGCGCACGTGCCCGGCAAGTTCCTGCGCGCCTCCGACATCGGCGACACGGGTGAGGGGAGTGAGTGGAAGACCGTTGTTCTCGACGAGGGGAGCGGTCGACCCGTCGTGCCCGGCGGGTCGTTGGGGTTCCGGTGGACCGAGTCCGGCAAGGGCAAGTGGAATCTGGACCTCGGTGACATCCGGCCGCGGCTCTCGCTGTACGAGGACGACGCGCGCGGCGTCGAGGTGCTGCTTCCCCGCTTCGACACCGACGGCGGCGCGCACGGGCAGGGGAGCGGGGGCGTGGTGCGGCGCGGGGTGCCCGCGATCCGGCTCGCCGGTCCCGAAAGTCCGCTGGTGACGACGGTCTTCGACCTGCTGCTCGCCCAGTACGGCGTCGGGCGCGAGGGCCTCGTGGGGGACTGGCCGTCCTCGTACGACGACGCCGACGCGCCCGGCACGCCCGCCTGGCAGGAGGTCCACACCTCCGTACCGGCCGCCAAGTGCGCCCGGATCGCCCGGGAGTTCGCGCGCACGGCCGAGAAGTCGCGGGGCCGCTGCATGATCCTCATGGGCGCGGGCACCAACCACTGGTTCCACTCCGAGACGATCTACCGGGCGTTCCTCGCGCTGCTGAAGCTCACCGGCTGCCAGGGCCGCAACGGCGGCGGCTGGGCGCACTACGTCGGCCAGGAGAAGTGCCGTCCCGCGACCGGCTGGGCGACGCTCGCGGGCGCGGGTGACTGGTCCCGGCCGCCGCGGCAGATGATCGGCACGGCGTACTGGTTCCTGAACACCGACCAGTGGCGCTACGACGGCTTCGGCGCCGACGTGCTCGCCTCGCCGCTGGGCGAGGGGCGGTTCGCGGGGATGACGGCCGCGGACTGCCTCGCCCAGTCGGCGCGCTCCGGCTGGATGCCGTCGTACCCGACCTTCGACCGCAACCCCCTCGACCTCGGCGACGCCGACGACGCGGTGGCCTCCGTCGTATCGCAACTCACGTCCGGAGAGCTGAAGTTCGCCTGCGAGGACCCCGACGCACCCGAGAACTGGCCGCGCGTCCTGACCCTGTGGCGCGCCAACCTCCTCGGCTCGTCCGCCAAGGGCGCCGAGTACTTCACCAAGCACCTCCTCGGCACCCACGCGTCCCTGAGCGCCGACGAGGCGCCGCCCGGCGCCCGCCCGCGCGACCTGACCTGGCGCGAGCAGGCCCCCGAAGGCAAGCTCGACCTGCTCCTCTCCCTCGACTTCCGGATGACGTCGTCGACGCTCCTGTCCGACATCACGCTCCCGGCCGCCACCTGGTACGAGAAGCACGACCTGTCGACGACGGACATGCACCCCTTCGTGCACGCCTTCACCCCGGCCGTGGACCCGCCCTGGCAGGCCCGCACCGACTTCGACACCTTCCACGCGATCGCCGACCGCTTCAGCGAGCTCGCCGCCGACCACCTCGGCACGCGCCGCGACCTGGTCGCCACGGCCCTCCAGCACGACACCCCCGGCGAGATCGCGCAGCCCGGCGGCGTGGCCCTCGACTGGCGGCGCGGCGAGTGCGAGGCCGTCCCGGGGAGGACCATGCCCGCGCTGACCGTCGTCGAGCGCGACTACACCGCGATCGGCGCCAAGTTCGCGGCCCTCGGCCCGCTCGCCGAGCGGCTCGGCCTGCCCGCCAAGGGCATCGCGCTGCGCCCGGACGAGGAGATCGAGGCGCTGCGGGCGCTCAACGGCGTCGTACGGGAAGGACCCGCCGCGGGCCGTCCCCGCCTGGACACCGCGGTGAAGGCCGCCAACACGATCCTCGCCCTGTCCGGCACGACGAACGGCCGCCTCGCCACGCAGGGCTTCCGCACCCTCCAGGAGCGCACCGGCCAGGAGATGGCGCACCTGGCCGCCGAGCACGAGGGCAAGCGGATCTCCTACGCCGACACGCAGGCCGCGCCCGTCCCCGTGATCACGTCCCCCGAGTGGTCGGGCAGCGAGTCCGGAGGGCGGCGCTACACGGCGTTCACCCTCAACACCGAGCACCTCAAGCCCTGGCACACCCTCACCGGGCGCCAGCACTTCTTCCTCGACCACGACTGGATGCACGAACTCGGCGAGGCCCTGCCCGTGTACCGGCCGCCCCTCGACATGCGCCGCCTCTTCGGCGAACCCGCGCTCGGCCCGGACGGGGAACGGGAGGTGACGGTCCGCTACCTCACCCCGCACAACAAGTGGTCCATCCACTCCGAGTACCAGGACAACCTCTTCATGCTGTCCCTGTCGCGCGGCGGCCAGGCGGTCTGGATGTCCCCGCAGGACGCGGCGGCCATCGGCGTCCGCGACAACGACTGGATCGAGGCCGTCAACCGCAACGGCGTCGTGGCGGCCCGCGCGATCGTCTCCCACCGCATGCCGGCCGGGACGGTCTACATGCACCACGCCCAGGAGCGCACGGTGAACGTCCCGCTGGCGGAGACCACCGGGCGGCGCGGCGGCATCCACAACTCCCTCACCCGCCTCCTCCTCAAGCCCAGCCACCTCATCGGCGGCTACGCCCAGCTCTCCTGGGCCTTCAACTACCTGGGACCGACGGGCAACCAGCGCGACGAGGTCACGGTGATCAGACGGCGCAAGGACCAGGAGGTGACGTACCGATGAGGGTCCTGGCACAGATCGCGATGGTCATGAACCTCGACAAGTGCATCGGCTGCCACACCTGCTCAGTGACCTGCAAACAGACGTGGACCAACCGCTCCGGCATGGAGTACGTCTGGTTCAACAACGTCGAGACGCGGCCAGGCCAGGGCTATCCGCGGCGCTACGAGGACCAGGAGAAGTGGCGCGGCGGCTGGGAGCTCAACCGGCGCGGCCGGCTGAAGCTGAAGGCGGGCGGCCGCTTCAAGAAGCTCGCGACGATCTTCTCCAACCCGGTCCTGCCCCAGATCAAGGACTACTACGAGCCCTGGACGTACGACTACCGCAACCTCACCAACGCCCCGCTCGGCGACGACTATCCGGTGGCCGAGCCCCGCTCCCTGCTCACCGGCAAGCCCATGAAGATCGAGTGGAGCTCGAACTGGGACGACAACCTCGGCGGCGCCCCCGAGCACGGCGACGCCGACCCGATGGTGGCGAAGGTCCGCGAACAGGCCGCCGAGAAGGTGAAGTTCGCCTTCGAGGAAGCCTTCATGTTCTACCTTCCGCGGATCTGCGAGCACTGCCTCAACCCGGCGTGCGTGGCGTCCTGCCCGTCCGGCGCGATGTACAAGCGCACCGAGGACGGCATCGTCCTCGTCGACCAGGACCGCTGCCGGGGCTGGCGCATGTGCGTGACCGGCTGCCCGTACAAGAAGGTGTACTTCAACCACCGCACCGGCAAGGCCGAGAAGTGCACGCTCTGCTACCCGCGCGTCGAGGTCGGCCTGCCGACGGTCTGCTCCGAGACGTGCGTGGGCCGCCTGCGGTATCTGGGCGTGCTGCTGTACGACGCCGACAAGGTGACGGCGGCGGCGTCGGTGGCGGACGAGAAGGACCTGTACGAGGCCCAGTTGGGCGTCTTCCTCGACCCGGAGGATCCCGAGGTGCGGCGCGCCGCCGAGCGCGACGGCGTCCCGCACGACTGGATCGAGGCGGCCCGCCGCTCACCCGTGCGCGCGCTGATCAGCACGTACCGGGTCGCGCTCCCCCTGCACCCGGAGTACCGCACCCTCCCCATGGTCTGGTACGTCCCGCCCCTGTCCCCGGTCGTGGAGGCCCTGACCGACACCGGCTTCGACGGCGAGGACACGGACAACCTCTTCGGCGCGATCGACACCCTGCGCATCCCCCTGGAGTACCTGGCGGAGCTCTTCACCGCCGGGGACGTCGCCCCGGTCCGTGCGGCCCTGGAACGCCTCGCCGCCATGCGGTCGTACATGCGGGCGGTGAACCTGGGCGAGGACGCGCCCCTTTCGGCAGCCGAGCGCGTGGGGATGACGGGGCGCGACATCGAGGACATGTACCGGCTCCTCGCCATCGCCAAGTACGACGAGCGGTACGTGATCCCGACGGCGGCCGTCGGGGACGCGCGCCGTCTGGAGGAGTCGGCGCTCCCCGCGGGCTGCGGCCTGGACGGGGACGGCGGGCCCGGCATGATGCCCGGCCCTTTCGGTGACGACTCGGGCACGCACCAGGGCCTGCCCCTGGTCACCCTGGAGAACTTCCACGCGTTGCGGCACCGCCAGACGGCGGACGAGGAGGACACCCCGTGACCGGCCAGGCGCTCCTGTACCAGGCGGCGGCGCACTGCCTCACGTACCCGGACGAGGAGTTCCGCGCCCACCTGCCCCTGATCCGCGCGTCAGCACCGCAACTCCACGACTTCCTGGACGAGGTGGAGCGGTGGACCCCGACGGAGGCGGCCGCGCACTACGTCCGGGTCTTCGACTTCAAGAACCGCCACAACCTGTACCTGAGCTGGTGGCTCGACGGCGACACGCGGCGCCGCGGCGCGTCCCTCGTCGCCTTCAAACAGACCTACCGGGCCCACGGCCTTGAGCTCACCGGCGAGGAACTCCCGGACTTCCTCCCCGTGGTCCTGGAGTTCACGGCCCGCACCGGCGACCTGCGCCTCCTGCGCACCCACCGCGAGGCCCTGGACCGCCTGCGGCAGGCGCTGACCGCGCACGGCACGCCGTACGCCCGCGTCCTCACCACGGTCTGCGCGACGGCAGGAGCCGACTGATGCACACGTTCCTCTGGGGAGTCCTGCCGTACGTGGCCCTGGCCCTGCTGATCGCGGGCACCGTCTGGCGCTACCGCTACGACAAGTTCGGCTGGACGACCCGCTCGTCCCAGATCTACGAGTCCAGGCTCCTCAACATCGCGTCCCCCGCCTTCCACTACGGCATCCTCTTCGTCCTGGCCGGCCACGTGATGGGGCTCTTCATCCCCGAGTCCTGGACGAACGCGGTGGGCCTGAAGGAGCACGCGTACCACCTGCTGTCCCTCTTCGGCGGCACGGCGGCCGGACTCCTCGCGGTCGCGGGCATCGCGGCCCTCCTCTACCGCCGCCGCACCAACACCCCCGTCTTCCGCGCCACCACCCGCAACGACAAGCTCATGTACGCGGTCCTGCTCGCCGCGATCATCATGGGCATGTGGGCCAAGCTCACCAACTCGACGATCAGCGGGGGCTACGACTACCGCGGGACGATCGCCCCGTGGGCCCGCAGCATCTTCACGCTCCAACCGGACGTCGACGCGATGGTGGGCGTCCCCCTGACCTTCCAGATCCACGCGGTCATCGGCCTGACCCTGATCGCCCTGGTCCCCTTCACCCGGCTCGTCCATATGTTCAGCGCGCCCGTGCAGTATCTGTTCCGGCCGTATGTGGTGTACCGGAGCCGGGGGGAGCGGACGGAACGGCGGGGGTGGGAGCGGGTGGATTCGTAGGGGGGCTAGTGCTTCCCGGCTTCCAGGAGGGCCGTCACGTCCAGGGACACCTTGGCGCCGATCGAGTCGGGAAGGGCGACCGTCTGGCCGGGGGCGTGGACCTGGTGGTTGGCGTAGCCGTCAGCTGCCGGGTCGGTGAGGACGTGGAGCCGCTGGTGCTTGCGGTCGACGATGACGTAGACGGGGATCTTGGCCTCGGCGTACGCGGAAACCTTGGTGCGCAGGTCCGTCTGGTAGTTGCTGGAGGTGACCTCTAGGACCAGGCGGAAGACCGCGGGGTCGTAGCACCCGTTCTCGATGTAGTGGTCCCGGTAGTCGGCGTCCACGACGGCTAGGTCGGGAATCGCGTGGTCCTCGGCACCGGTGGGCAACCAGAGGCCGAACGCCTGGATGACTCGAGTGTCTGTGCCTTGCAGGCCCGCCGAGAGAAACGGCAGCATGAGCTCTGTCAGGACGTCGCCGTGGGGGCCATCTGCGGACGGACTCACGAGGATCTGGCCTCCGATGATCTCGACGCGGCGGCCCGGCAGGCTCTCCCTGATGCGGTTGGCCTCTGCGATCAGCGGTCGGTCGTCGTGCGGCTGCTCGACGGATGCTGCGGACATCGCGTGCCTCCCATGGGCTGGTGTCGAGAGCATCATCGTAGGACGAACCAGGCTCGGGCGTCCGGAGCCGAATCGTTCACCAGAACGAGTGAGGGCCCCGTCCCCGGTGCGGAACCGGGGGCGGGGCCCTCACTGCGAGCCGGGCCGGAGGCTCAGAAGCGGCGCGTGATCAGGGCGCGCTTGACCTCCTGGATCGCCTTCGTGACCTCGATGCCACGCGGGCAGGCGTCCGTGCAGTTGAACGTGGTGCGGCAGCGCCACACGCCGTCCTTGTCGTTCAGGATCTCCAGGCGCTGCTCGCCCGCCTCGTCACGGCTGTCGAAGATGAAGCGGTGCGCGTTGACGATCGCGGCCGGGCCGAAGTACTGGCCGTCGTTCCAGAAGACCGGGCACGAGGAGGTGCACGCGGCGCACAGGATGCACTTCGTGGTGTCGTCGAAGCGCTCGCGGTCCTCGGGGGACTGGAGGCGCTCGCGCGTCGGCTCGTTGCCCGTGGTGACCAGGAAGGGCATCACGTCGCGGTAGGCCTGGAAGAACGGCTCCATGTCCACGACGAGGTCCTTGAGGACCGTCAGGCCCTTGATGGGCTCGACCGTGATCGGCTTGGCCGGGTTGATGTCCTTGATCAGGGTCTTGCAGGCCAGGCGGTTCTTGCCGTTGATGCGCATGGCGTCGGAGCCGCAGATGCCGTGCGCGCAGGAGCGGCGGAACGTCAGGGTGCCGTCCAGGTCCCACTTGATCTTGTGGAGGCCGTCGAGGACGCGCTCCTTGGGGTCGATCTCCAGCTGGAAGTCTTCCCAGACCGCGTCCGCCGAGACCTCCGGGTTGAACCGGCGGATCCGGAAGGTGACGGTGATGAGGTGGTCCGAGGCCGCGGCTTCCGCCTCGACCTTGTCCATCGTCGGAGTTGCCATCAGTACTTACGCTCCATCGGCTGGTAGCGGGTCTGCACGACCGGCTTGTAGTCGAGGCGGATCGAGTCCTTGCCGTCGTCGGCGACCTCGCGGTACGCCATGGTGTGGCGCATGAAGTTGACGTCGTCGCGGTTGGGGTAGTCCTCGCGGTAGTGGCCGCCGCGGGACTCCTTGCGGGCGAGGGCCGAGACCGCCATGACCTCGGCGAGGTCGAGCAGGTTGCCCAGCTCGACGGCCTCGAGGAGGTCGGTGTTGAAGCGCTTGCCCTTGTCCTGGACCGAGACGTTCTTGTAGCGCTCGCGCAGCTCGGCGATCTTCTCGACGGCCGTCTTGATGGTCTGCTCCGTGCGGAACACCATGACGTTCGCGTCCATCGTCTCCTGGAGCTCCTTGCGGATCTCCGCGACGCGCTCCGTGCCCGTGGACTCGCGCAGGCGCTCGACCAGGTCGACCACCAGCTCCGCCGGGTTCTCCGGCAGCTCCACGAAGTCGGCCTTCGCCGAGTACTCCGCGGCGGCGATGCCCGCGCGGCGGCCGAAGACGTTGATGTCCAGGAGCGAGTTGGTGCCCAGGCGGTTGGCGCCGTGGACGGACACGCAGGCGACCTCGCCGGCGGCGTACAGGCCGGGCACGACCGTCGTGTTGTCGGCCAGGACCTCGCCCTCGACGTTCGTCGGGATGCCGCCCATGGCGTAGTGCGCGGTCGGCTGGATCGGGATCGGGTCCGTGTACGGCTCGATGCCCAGGTACGTCCGCGCGAACTCCGTGATGTCCGGGAGCTTGGCGTCCAGCTGCTCCGGCGGGAGGTGCGTCAGGTCCAGGTAGACGTGGTCGCCCTCGGGACCGCAGCCGCGGCCCTCGCGGATCTCCGTGTAGATGGAGCGCGAGACGACGTCACGCGAGGCGAGGTCCTTCATGACGGGCGCGTACTTCTCCATGAAGCGCTCGCCGTCCTTGTTGCGAAGGATGCCGCCCTCGCCGCGCGCACCCTCGGTGAGGAGGATGCCCATGCGCCAGATGCCGGTCGGGTGGAACTGGAAGAACTCCATGTCCTCGAGCGGCAGCCCGCGCCGGTAGCAGGCCGCCTGGCCGTCACCGGTGAGCGTGTGCGCGTTGGAGGTCACCTTGAAGAACTTGCCGGTGCCGCCCGAGGCGTAGATGACCGCCTTCGCCTGGAAGACGTGGATCTCGCCGGTGGCCAGCTCGTACGCGACGACGCCCGCCGACTTCCTGACGCCGTCCTCCTCCACGATGAGCTGATCGAGGACGTAGAACTCGTTGAAGAACTCCACACCCTCCTTGATGCAGTTCTGGTAGAGGGTCTGGAGGATCATGTGGCCGGTGCGGTCGCCCGAGTAGCAGGACCGGCGGACCGGGGCCTCGCCGTGGTTGCGGGAGTGGCCGCCGAACCGGCGCTGGTCGATCTGGCCCTCGGGCGTGCGGCCGAACGGCAGGCCCATCTTCTCCAGGTCGAGGACCGCGTCGATGGCCTCCTTCGCCAGGATCTCGGCGGCGTCCTGGTCGACCAGGTAGTCGCCGCCCTTGATCGTGTCGAAGGTGTGCCACTCCCAGTTGTCCTCCTCCACGTTGGCGAGCGCGGCGGCCATGCCGCCCTGCGCGGCGCCCGTGTGGGAGCGGGTCGGGTACAGCTTGGTCAGCACGGCGGTGCGGCTGCGCTTCGTCGCCTCGATGGCGGCGCGCATGCCGGCGCCGCCCGCGCCGACGATGACGGTGTCGTACTTGTGAATCTTCACGGGGGTCGCCTCGGCTTTAGCGGATGTTCGGGTCGAAGGTGAAGATCACCAGCGTGCCCAGGAGGATGGTGAACACCGTGGCGGTGTACAGCAGGCCCTTGAGCCACAGGCGCGTGTTCGGGCGCTCGGCGTAGTCGTTGATGACGGTACGCAGGCCGTTGGCGCCGTGGAGCATCGCGAGCCACAGCATCAGCAGGTCCCAGACCTGCCAGAACGGGGACGCCCAGCGGCCCGCCACGAAGGCGAAGCCGATCTTCGAGACACCGCCGTCCAGGACGAGCTGGATCAGCAGGTGCGTGATGACCAGGACGACGAGGACGACGCCGGACAGGCGCATGAACAGCCACGCGGCCATCTCGAAGTTGCCGCGCGTGGAGCGCGGCGTCTTCGAGGTGCGCTTGCGCGGAGCCTCGATCACGGGGGCCGGGTGGTCGACGTCGTAGAGGGACGCGCCCTCGACGGGGCCCACTCCGGACTTCTCAAGCGTGGTGTCGGACATGTCTGGCCTCAGCTCCCGAAGAGTTCACGGACGGCGTGGCCGAGGACCGGGTACAGCGCGCCGACCATCAGGACGACCCAGATGCCCACGACGGTCCAGAGCATCTGCTTCTGGTAGCGCGGGCCCTTCGACCAGAAGTCGACGGCGATGACGCGCAGGCCGTTGAGCGCGTGGAAGAGGATGGCGGCGACGAGGCCGTACTCAAGGAGCGCGACGATCGGCGTCTTGTAGGTGGCCACGACATCGTCGTACGCCTCCGGGGAGACGCGGACGAGAGCGGTGTCGAGGACATGTACGAACAGGAAGAAGAAGATGAGGACACCGGTGACTCGGTGAGCCACCCATGACCACATGCCTTCCCGGCCGCGGTACAGCGTTCCAGCCGGCACGGAAGAACCCTCCGGGAGCGGGGATTGGGGGTCGGCCGGCTTCGGTGTCGGACGAGCCCGGCCGGGTACGGTCCACCGGCCGCTCGTCATCGTATCGACGAGTTGTCGGCTCCCTCGCCCGGGGGCCTCGGGTGTGATCAAACAGGCAATCAAACTGGTACGTACGGGCTATCGCTGCGTGATCCGTCGGCCCGCGCCCAGGCCTGCACGAGCCGGGTCAGGCGGCCCCGGGCGACGCGCCGCAGCTCCTCCGCCGCCACGGCGCGCTCCTCCTCCGGGTCGTTGCCGAGCCGGTCGCGGATGGAGGCGAGCAGGTGGTCGAGGGCCTCGCTCGGGGCGGTGTCGTCGAGACAGATCACGAAGGCGTGGCCGAAGCGGCTCTCGTACGCGGCGTGGGCGGCGCGCAGGGCGGTGGCCGCGGCGGAGTACGCGCTGCCCGGGGGCAGCGCCGGCTCCAGGGGCTCGGCGGCCAGGGCCTCGGTGAGATCGGCGGGCGCCAGGTCGTACGCCGCCTCGTCGGCGGCGGCGAGCAGGGCGTCCAGGTCCGGGTAGGGCCGGTGTGCGGTGACGCGGTGCGCCCAGTGGCGGCTTCCGCAGCAGGTCAGCAGCGTGCGGGTGGCCTCTTTGGCCGGGGCGGCGTTGAGGGGTTCCGGTATGGCGCGGGCGCGGGCGCGGTGCGACGGCAGGGGGGCTCCTCGGCGGGGCTCCTCGGCGGAGGGCAGCGGGTGGGGATGTGCCGTCACGCTATCCGGGTGGTGGGTGAGGTGTCCGACGGCTTCTTGGAATCGATGCCGGGAATTCATCCGAATAGGAGAGTTTGGGGGTGTGAGGTGGACGCGCGGAGGGGGGTGGGTGGGGCTTAGCGTGGAAGGAGGGGCTCGTCGGTGGCGAATGGGGTGGGCGGGCGGGGTAGATCCGCCGCGAAGCGGCGGGCCGGAGGCGCATCGGGGCCCGGCTGCGGCCCGGTGGGTGGTGCCGCCGCGCTGCGCGCGGCGGTTGTTTCCCACCCGCCCGCCCGTTTGCGGTCGGACGGCGGGTGAGCGCTCCTGGTGGGGGCTGGCCGCCGTCGGCGGCGTATGGGCGGGTGGGTGGGGAGAATTCCCGCCGCGAAGCGGCGGGGCGGTGGCGTATGGGGTGGGTGGGCGGGAGGATGCCGCCGCGGTAGCGGCGGGGCGGAGGCGGGGGTGGACGGGCAGGTGGTCGGGATGCGTGGGCGAGTCGCCGTCGGCGGAGCCGGGGTCGTGGGGGCGGTGGTCCTGGCCGCCGTCCTGTGGCCGGAGGACAACGGAGGCGGGCAGGCCGACGGGAAGCCACCCCCGCCCAGGCCGACGCAGTCGTACGCGGTGTCGAAGGCCCCCGCCACGATCCCCGCCGTGCGGGAGCACGACCCCGCCCGGGGACCGGGCTGGCGCCCCGAGAAGGGCAAGCGCGTCGTCGTGGGCGACGAGCGCCTCGCCGACGAGGCCCGGCTGCTCGCCGGAGAGCTGCGCCTGCGGTACGGCGGCGAGACCCGCCCCCGCCCCGGCGACGTCCGCCTCGACCTCGCGGGCAAGGGCGACCCCGAGTCGTACACCCTCACCGTCAAGAACCGCGCGGTGCGCGTCACCGCGCCCGCCGAGGCCGGGGTCTTCTACGGCACCCGGACCCTGAAGCAGGAGGTCAGCGGCGACCGGACGGCCCCGGAGGGCACCGTCAGGGACGCGCCCGCGAAGCCGCGCCGCGGATTCATGGTCGACATCGCCCGCAAGCACTTCGACGCGGAGTGGATCGAGGACCGGATCAAGGAGCTCGGCGACCTCAAGTACAACGAGCTCGGCCTGCACTTCTCCGACGACCAGGCCTTCCGCATCGCCTCCGAGTCGCACCCGGAGGTCGTCTCGGCCGACCACCTCACCAAGGCGCAGGTGCGCCGCATCGTGGACCTGGCGGCGAGCCGCCACATCACCGTCGTACCGGAGATCGACTCGCCGGGACACCTGGGCGCGGTCCTCGACGCGCACCCGGACCTGGAGCTGCGCGACGCGCGCGGCGTGGCCGTGAGCGGTGCCGTGGACATCGCGAAGCCGGGGGCGGCGCGGCTCGTCGACGAGCTGTTGAGGGAGTACGCGGAGCTGTTCCCGGGGTCGCGGTGGCACATCGGCGCGGACGAGTACCGCGCGCTGATGTCCGCGTCGCCGGAGACCCGCTATCCGCGGCTCGCCGCCGCCGCGCGCGACCGGCTCGGCCCCGGGGCCCGCGTGCAGGACCTGGCGACGGCGTGGCTCAACGACCGCGCGCGGGCCGTCGGCGGCGGCCGGGACGTCCGCGCCTGGAACGACGGCTTCTTCCGCGGCGGGGTCGTCGATGCCGACGACACCATCGAGGTCGCGTACTGGACGGGCAAGGAGATCGGCGCGCGCGACCCGGTGGAGTATCTGAAGGACGGGCGCGCGCTCGTGAACTACAACGACGAGTTCCTCTACTACGTGCTCGGCGAGCCCAACGACTTCGCCTATCCGACCGGACAGCGGATCTACGAGCGGTGGACGCCGCGCGTCGTGCGCGGCACCACCCCCGTCCCCGCCGCCTACGACGACCGGATTCTCGGCGCGAGCTTCGCCGTGTGGTGCGACCTGCCCGGCTCCCAGACCCAGGAGCAGGTGGCCCGCGGCATCCGGATGCCCCTGCGCGCGACGGCCCAGAAGCTCTGGGACGAACGGGAGCCGACACGGCCCTGGCCCGACTTCACGGCCCTCGCGGACCGCGTCGACGGGCGGGGCCCGTCCGGTCCGTGAGGTGTGCACGTAACATTCGGTGACCGTCCGTGGCGCCTGGGGAGAGGCGCGAGCGGGCGGATGTTCTGTCGGGCCGGTCCGGGGGACCGGCCTGTTTCCATCGACCTGTTGGGGGGACCGTGGCCGTGCCGTGCGCGGAGTGCGGGGAAAGAGACGCGACGACTGCCGAGGGGCTGTGCGGCGTGTGCGTGACGGTGGCGGCGGACGCCGCAGCGCGGACCGCGGCCCGGCCTGGGCCTGGGCCTGGGCCCGGTCCCCGGCCCGGGGACCTGTTGCGGTCGCCGGTCGCGCTGGCGCGGGCCGCGATGGCGCTGCTCGGCGTCGTCGTCGCCACCGACCTGTGGGCGCTGTGGGCGGGGCTCGGGCAGCGGCGCGTCGTGGACCGGATCCTCGACGGGGAGGTCGGCGAGGCGCTGCAGCTGGACGCCGAGCACGCCGACTCCCGGTACGCCTCGTCCGGCGGCTTCCAGATCGCGGCCCTGGCCGTGACCGCGGTCTTCTTCCTGTGGTGGTTCCAGCGGGTGCGGGCCAACGCCGAGATCCTCGCGCCGGACGCGCACAGCAAGTCGCGGGGCTGGGCGCTCGGCGGGTGGTTCGTGCCCGTCGTCAACCTCTGGGTCCCGCGCCGCGTCACCGCCGACATCTGGGACGCGAGCGCTCCCCGGGCCGAGGCCGGCGCGCGTGAGCTGCCGTCCGGCTGGGAGAAGTGGGAGGCGCGCCCCGCGCACCCGCTCGTCAACGTCTGGTGGACGGTGTGGGTCGTCGGTTTCCTCGTCGGCCGGTACGCGACGAAGCGCTACGGGAACGCGGAGACCGCCCAGGAGATCAAGTCCGCGCTCGGCCCGATGATGATCGTGGACGCACTCGACATCGTGGCCGCCGTGCTCGCCATCGTGGTGGTGCACCGCATCACCACGATGCAGGAGAGAGCCCGTCCGGCGTTGAGGACGAGGCGCAGTCAAAGCCCGTCCGGCGTTTGAGGACGAGGCCCGGAGGGCCAAAATGGCGGAGGAGAGGGGGCGCAGCCCCCAGACGGGAGCCCACTGAGGGCGCCCACGCCAGAAAAGCGCACTACGGGGGCACGGAGATGGGCTACTGGGGCTACTACGTCGTGGG
The DNA here is from genome assembly GCF_042740445.1 of Streptomyces sp. NPDC059003. Lineage (NCBI taxonomy): Bacteria > Bacillati > Actinomycetota > Actinomycetes > Kitasatosporales > Streptomycetaceae > Streptomyces > Streptomyces sp. NPDC059003. Next base: position 15,604 of record NZ_JBHYJH010000020.1, read on the forward strand.
CCGGAGCGAGCGGCCGCTCGGGGAGTGCGAGGCCGTGGCCGGCGTACGCGGCGACCTGACGCTCCTGGAACGGCGGCCGGACGGCTGGCAGGTGTGGGAGTGCCCGAGCGACGGCACCAAGGACGTCGGCAACATGAACGCGCTCGCCGAGGAGACCGGCGCGCCCGCGCTCTTCGGCTTCGTCCTCGACAGCGACTGCGTGGTCGTCGAGGCCGCGGCGCCGGAGAGCGGCGCGTGGACGACCTGCCTGGCCCGGACCGCGATGGCCGGATACCTGGGTGACGGCAACGGTGACGGCGACGAGCTGACCGTCGAGGACTACTTCCTCGAACCGCGCGACGCCGCCGAGCGCGCGGTCGCCTGGGCCGCCGAGTCCGGCAGATCGGCGCGGTCGGCGGCGCTCCTCGACGTCCTGACCGCCGACCCCGACCCGTCGGCCGAGGAGCTGTTCTTCCGCTTCCTCGACCGGCTCGGCGTGCTGCCGCAGTAGCGCCCGCCCCTCAGTGGTTTTCGGCCGCAGTGACGGAAACGGGCCGCTGGACGCTGTAAGGGCATGTGAAGCCAGATGAGTCATGCGCGAGCTTGGTGGAGCTGATCGCCCAGGCCGACGAGACGGGCCTCGCCGCGAGCGGGCTCGCCTGCCTCGACCGGTGCGTGCCGCTGCTCGGCGGCGACGACCAGGTCCTTCGGCCCCTGTGGGTGAGCCTCGCGGACGGCGCGCCGTGGGACGGGGCCCTCGCGGACGTGCGGGAGGCCCTTGCCTCCGGTGCCTCCGGTGCCTCCGGTGGCGCCGGAGGGGACGCCGCCGCGCTCGCCCTGCGCATGCTCGACGCGGTCCCCGCCCAGCGGTCCGCCGCGTCCCTGCGCCCCTGGGCCGACGGCTGCTCGGCCGCCGCCCTCCAGATCCACCGCCTCCTCGACGGCACCGAGGAGGGCGTGTCCCCCTTGGTCTCCGCCGAACTGCGCCGCCAGGTACGGGTACTCGAACTCCTCGGCGCGGGCGGCGGCCTCAGGCAGGCCCTCGCGGTGTCGACGGAGGGCCGCCGAGTCCTCCAGGCGGTGGTGTCGCGTTCGAAGCGGGTCCGTACGTCTGCGAGCTGAGCGCCCCGACGGACGGGGGGCTGAGCGCCCCCGAAGGGGCGCGGGGCTGAGACATTTGCGGCTCCGCCGCGTGGGCGCGACCAGCCACAACAAACCCGCACCCGAAGAACACCCTCATAGGCGTTAGGGCGTCAGGGCCTGCCCCAAATACGCCCCCTCGGGCGTCCCAAGCTGAGGCCGACCGTAATAAACCCCACTCGTCGGAACGACAACCCCCGCGGAGTCGGTGTCGAGTTGGAGAACGGTACCGGCGTTCTGATCCTCGCCCTCCGCGCCGACGGCGAGGTCGGCACGCCCGTCCCCGTCGAAGTCCGCAAGGACCACCGCCGAGCCCAGCCGGTCACCGGTCTCCGTGGAGCCGGGGATGTCCTTCTCGTCCTGGCTGACGGCAGTCGCCCCCGTGCCGGTCAGGCCGGACCGGGTGCCCTTGAAGAGGAGCGAGGTGCCCGCGTCCGTACGCGCCTTGCCCGCACGCGTGATGTCCTCGCCGGGCGCCCCGGCGTACACGTCCGCGTACCCGTCGCCGTCGACGTCGCCCGCCGACACCGACCAGCCGAGCGCGTCGCCCGCCTCGGCCGCGCCCACGACGCCGGCGGTGCCCTGGTGGACGGTCTTCATGCCGGTGGTGGTGAACCCGGACGCGGTGCCCGGGACCACGGTGACCTGGCCGCCCGCGTGCGCGCCCGACTCGGAGGTGTAGGGCTGGCCGATGACGAGGTCGTCGTAGCCGTTGCCGTTCACGTCGGCCGCGGCGACCGAGCGGCCGCCCTTGACCGACAGGTGGCCGACGCGGCTGAGCCCCGAGCGGGTGCCCTTGAACCAGACGACCTTGCCCTTGCCCGCGCCGTCGCGGTAGCTGAGGGCGACGTCGGCGTACCCGTCGCGGTTGAAGTCGCCGGACGCCGCGTCCGGGTAGGAGATCGTCCGCTCGTCGGGCGTGAACGTGCCGCCGGCCGCGTGGTCCGCCGAGAACCGCGCCGACCAGCTGCCGCCGGTGCCGGTGGCCGCGGCGAACACGTCCGCCTTGCCGTCGGCGTTGAAGTCGCCGACGGCCACCGCCGAGCCGAACCGCGCCCCGGTGTACGCGAAGTCCTCGGAGAGCTGCATGTCGGTGCCGGAGGTGAAGTCCGGGCCGTACAGCATCGTGACCGCGCCGCGGTCCTTGTGGCCGTCGGTGTCGTCCTCGCCGGGCGCGCCGATCGCGAGGTCCGCGTACCCGTCGCCGTTGATGTCGCCCCACGCGGTGGCCGCGGCCCACTGGTCGCCGGCCTCGTTCATGCCGGGGACGCCGGGGCTCGACTGCGTGAGCGTCTTCTTCGCGGCGGCGACCGGGCCGCCGACGCCGCCCGGCACGACAGTCAGGGAGCCCTTCGACCTGCTCGCCCGGGGCGTGGCCGCGACGAGGTCGGCGATGCCGTCGCGGTTGAAGTCGGCCGTGGGGATCGCCGCGTTGCGGCCGGGCGAGGCGGCGTACCTGCGGATCTCGCCGAGCCCGGCGTACAGGTTCTTGCCGGGCGACGCCGTCGACGCGCCGTCCCGGCCGCCGGAGACCGTGTTCAGCTGGGCCTTCTCGCCCTTCTTCCACACGCCCGTGTCGGCCGTCGCCGTCAGCGTGGCCCTGCCGAGCGGATCGCCGCCGTACTGGCTGAGTTTGTACGCCGCGATCCGGGCCACCGACTCAAGAGCCGCGCGCGAGGGCTTCGCGGCCGCCTGCCCCTGGCCGCCCTCGAAGTCGCCGAGCACCGCGATGCCCGTGGACTCGCCGTCGAAGCCTTCGGTGTGCCCGCCGATCACCGGCAGGTCGACGCCGCCGCCGCGGCCCTCGAAGATCCGGCCGCACTTGTCGACGAGGAAGTTGGGGCCGAGGTCGCTCAGGCCCCGGGCCTCGACGTCGTACGCCATGACGCCGCGTATCAGGGACGGCGAGTCCGAGCAGCGGTAGTCGTTCGTGCCCGCGGTGTGGTGCACGAAGACGGCCTTGACCTTCGCCGTGTACTCCGGGTCCTTCGTGACCAGGGTCTCGTCGGCGCCCCAGGCGGCGCGGGAGAGGACCGGGGGCTGTTTGACGGTGGCGGGCGGCGGGACGGGCCGTTCGGCGGGCTTCCCTGCGGGCTTCGCCGCGTACGCCGCCGGGGACATCCGCGAGGGGGCGCCGTCCAGGGACGGGTTGCGGGACTCCCGTGCCGTCACGCCCGGGTCGACGAGGCTGACCTGGAGGCCGTCGGGCAGCGCGGACCGCCCGGTCACCCGGACCTCCACGCCGTCGGACGGGCCGACCCACAGCGGCTCGGAGCCCCGCGTGGACCCCGGCGCGGCCCCGGCGAGGCCGAGCGGCCGCCAGCCGGTCCAGCGGCCCGAGCCGAGCGCGCGGGTGCGGACCTCGGCGGTGCCGTCGAGCGCGCGCTCGGATCCGCTCCCCGATCCGTTCTTCGGCCCGTTCTTCGGCTCGCTCTTCGGTCCGCTCTTCGGTCCGCTCTTCGGTCCGCTCTTCGGTTCCTGCTTCCAGGAGACGCCGAGCAGCGAGAACTGGTCGGTGGACGTGCGCGGCAGCGCGCGGCGGTCGGCGGCGTCACCCCGCAGCGGGATGTCGCGCACGCTCACCGGGCGCTGGGCGCGCGGGTCGGCCGCCGGGTCCGTGCCGTCGCCGGGCCCCGCGACCGCGTACGTCACCGCCCCGGCGCCGCCGACGACGACGGCTCCGATGGTCAGCCACGCCCTGCGCTTGAGGCTCAGCGGCCGGTAGGCATGCTTCCGCGGGCTCAATGTGCCCCACCCCTCTGTGAACTCCTGGTGACTCTGTTGATCCAACGTGTTGAACCAAGGCACTGGTGAATCAACGAGTTCGTAAGACTTCCGGAAAAGCGGAAGGGTTGTACGGGGGCGAGCGAAAGATGACGTGATGTTTCCCGCAGTGCCCGGATGTGACAACGGAGCGCCCGCGTGCGCAGGGTTCATGAGAAGCGCATGAGAAAGAGCGTGTGGTCGGGGCGGGACGCAACGACGTAACCGGAAGGGTCGGCGGAGACGGTGGGGACTGTGGGGCGTAGGGCCACGTGCGGGACTCGGGTCGGCGGGCACCGCCGGTGGGCGCGGGCCACGGCCGTCGCGCTCGCGGTCGGCGCGCTCGCGACCGCGGTGACGTCCTGCGGCAGCGAGGACAAGCCGGTGCGGCTGAGCGGCGGGACGTTCACCAAGGAGCTGCCGCCGGAGGAGGCGCGCGGCCTGAAGCTCGCGACCGACGGGATGGAGCTGCTGAAGTCCACGCCGTCGCTGCGGATGGAGGTGTCGATGACGGCGGGCTCCACGACGGCGGGCACGGCCCGGCGCCAGGAGATCTCGCTGCACATCGACCGGCAGAGCAATTGCACCGGGACGTTCGACATGGGCACGGGGCAGAGCGGCGAGCTGATCGTGGTCAAGGGCCGCGCGTCGTACGTCCGGTTCACGGACGAGTCCCTCGACATGATTCTGCGGATGGCCGAGTCGAAGGGCCCTCAGGTCGCGGCGACGGCGCGGGAGCGGGTCGCGCTCGTGCGGGGCAAGTACCTGAAGGTGCCCAAGCGCACCGGCGGCGCCGCGGGGCGCATGTCGGCCCCCACCGACCAGTGCGACCTGGACAAGGCGTTCGCGGAGCTCGAGGCGCCCGGGGCGGACGGGTCCGACGACAAGATCCAGGCCAAGTCGCCGACGTACCGCTACGGCAAGCACGTCATCCCGCTCGTCGACCCGACGGGCGAGGCGGACGCCTCCATGTACGTGGCCGCCGAGGGCAAGCCCTACGTCACGGCCTTCGAGATGGAGGAGAACGGCTCCCGGATGGTCATGAAGATGTCGGACTACGGCAAGCCGGTCGAGGTCGAGGCGCCGCCCGCGTCCATGGTCGTCGACGCCGACGACGTACGGGGGCCCGCGGGGGCCGACCTCTTCGAGGTCTGAGGTCCGGCCCGTCCGACGGCGCTTCGACGGATTCGGCTTGTCCTGGGCATTGACGCGCGGACCTGCGGCCAAGACGATGTACTTCATTGTGGTGCACTGCGCCCCGCAGCAGGTTGCTGCGGGGCGCACCACGCTTGAGGGACCCGTCCCACGGGTCCGCTCGCCTTTCCCACGCACGGAGTAGAGCACGGAGTAGAGCCACGCTCCTCCCGGTCACCGCCGGTTCCCACTGAGGGGACCGGCGTTTTCCTTGCCCGGCAGCCGCGCTGCCGCCACCCCGGAAGGGTCATCACGTGTTCCGCACGATGCTGAAGTCGAAGATCCACCGTGCCACGGTCACCCAGGCCGACCTCCACTACGTCGGCTCCCTCACCATCAGCGCCGACCTGCTCGAAGCCGCGGACCTGCTGCCCGGCGAGCAGGTGGACGTGGTCGACATCAACAACGGCGCACGGCTGACCACGTACACCATCCCCGGCCCCGCGGGCTCCGGGACCATCGGGATCAACGGGGCCGCGGCACGCCTGATCAGCCCGGGCGACCTCGTCATCATCATCAGCTACGCCACCGTGCCCGACGCCGAGGCCAGGACCCTCGACCCGCGCGTCGTGTTCGTGGACGAGCGCAACCGGATCATCCGCCAGGGCGCCGACCCCGCCGAGGCCCTCGCCCTGGACGGCACCCTGCGGGGCGACCTGGACCACCGTCTCTGACGACCCGCCCCCCCCGGCACCGCACACCCCTTCGCGCCACCTCCTCCTCCGCAGCCGCAAGGCCTCCGCAGCCGAAAGGTCCGGTCATGCCGCACAGCACCGATGCTCCTGTCGTCATCGACAACGTCCTGACCCGGTACGGCACACACATCCGCAGCGCCCTGAGCGAACTCCCGTCGCCGCCCGCGGGAGAGTTCGGTCCCGGCAACGACCTGCCCCCCGACTCGCAGGAGCTGAGCCGGTACTTCTCGGCCGCCACCCTCGCCTTCGCCGACCTCGGCACCTACGAGGGCAAACGGATCCGGCTCCTGGACCTGATGCGCAACCCGCGCACCCGTACCACCAAGACCTTCGCGTCGCTGCCGATCGTGGCGCGGGCGGTGGAGCACATCCGGCGCACCGGCGAGCGGGTCATGCTGCTCTCGCCGTCCTCCGGCAACAAGGCCACCGCGCTGCGCGACGCGGTGCTGCGGGCCCACGAGAGCGACCTGGCCACGCCCGAACAGCTGTCCATCCTCGTCGTGGTGCCCGGCGCCTCCCGGGACAAGCTGTGGTCGTCGCCGCTGTCCGACGACGAGTTGCTGCACTCGCGCAACCCCGTCGCGGTGCACGACGGGGCGGACCGGGCCGACGTCAAGCCGCTGGCGCGGGCGCTGATCGACGGGTACGCGGGGACGCTGCGCGAGCGGTGCGGGGTGAACCTCTGGTACACGCTCGACATCAACAACTACAAGGCCGCCGACATCGTGCGCGCCTACGCGGAGCGGGACGTCCTGCCTCCCGCCGCAGGGCGCCTGCACGTGCACGCGGTCTCCAGCGCCTACGGGCTGCTCGGCCACGACCTCGGCGCCCGGCGCCTCGCCGCGGAGGGGCGCGGCGAACCCAGCGCGCACTACTTCCTGGTGCAGCACCTGGACACCCCCGACATGGTGCTCAGCCTGCACTTCGGCTCGCACTCCCGGACGAACCTGCCCGCCTACCGCTACGACGAGCGGACGGGCCTGCACCACCAGGACAGCGACCCGCGCTTCCCGGCCACCGCGTTCGACCCCGGCGAGAACCTGGACCCGACCTTCTACACGCGGACGCCGCCGACCTCCCAGGAGATCAACCCCCTCATCCACGCGCGCGGTGGCGGCGGCATCGTCGTCTCGCTGCCCGAGTGCCTGGAGCGCTACCCCCGGCTGCGCGCCGCCCTCGCGCCCGCCGGGATCGTGCTGCCCGCCGACCCGCGCGAACTGCGCGAGTGGTCCCTGGTGATGGCGATGACCGGCCTCTTCAACGCGATCGACCGGGGCCTGGTGGCCGAGGACGACATCCTCGTCCACGGCTCGGGGAGCTACCACCAGGGCGACTTCGTCCCGCTGGCCCCGGACCGGCTGACCCCCGTCGCCGACGTGGAGGAGCTCGCCGAGATCGCGATCGCGGCCGCGGAGGGAAAGGACCTGTGACACCCGCCTGGGCCGGACGGATCCCGGGGCTGAGCCCCAGCCCGGTCCGGCCCGTGTACCTGGCCACGCTCGTGGCCAACATCGGCAGCGGCGCCTGGTACACCTGCCTGGCCATCTTCGCCGTCCACTCCGTGGGGGTCTCGCCGACGCAGTTCGGCGTCGGCGTCACCGCCGCGGGCGTCGCGGGACTCCTGGCGGGCAGCCCGCTCGGCTACCTGGCGGACCGCACCGGCGCGCGGGAGATGCTGATCGGCATCTCCCTCGCGCAGGCCGCCGCCGCGCTCGGCTACCTGCTGACCAGGGGCTTCTGGCCGTTCGTGCTCGTCACCTGCTTCGCGGTTGCGGGGGAGCGGGCCGCGCCGGGCATCCGGATCGCGCTCATCTCCGGCCTGACGGAGGACAAGGAGCGGCTGAGCGCCATCTCCACCACCGTCGTCGTCGCGCACATCGGCGCCGCCGTCGGAGCCGCCCTCGGCGCGCTGGTGCTCTGGGCGGACAACCGGGCCGCGTACGTGGCGCTGATCCTGCTCTCCAGCGTCTCGTTCCTCGCCTTCGCGCTGATCGTGCGGGCCGTGCCGCACGTGGAGACGCTCAGCGAGAAGGAGGTCACCCGGCCGGTCCTCGTGCTGCGGGACCGGCCGTTCCTCGTCATCACCGCGCTCAGCGCCGTCCTCGCCCTGAACTGGGGAATGATGGGCAGCGGGGTGCCGCTGTGGATCACCGAGCACACCAGCGCGCCCGCCTGGACCATGGGCGTGCTCACCACCGTCAACGCCGTGGCCATCGTCGTGTTCCAGAACCGGGCGAGCCGGGGCGCCACGACCGTGCCGGGAGCGGCCAGGCTCGGCGTGTGGTGCGCCGCCGCCCTGGTCCTGTCCTGCCTGCTGTTCGCCGCGACCTTCCACGGCAGCGGCCCCTGGGTGATCGTGCTGCTGCTCGCGGGCGCCGCCGCCCACGTGGTCGGTGAACTGCTGTACGTGGCCAGCGCCTGGGGCCTGTCCGTCGGCCTCGCTCCGGACGACGCGCACGGCGAGTACCAGGGCGCGTTCGGCACCGGTCCCGCGGCCGCCCTGATGTTCGCGCCCGCCCTGATGAGCCTGCTGGTCGTCGACGTGGGCGTGGCCGGCTGGTTCGTCCTCGCGGGCCTCTTCCTGCTCGGCGGGCTGCCCACCGTACGGGTCAGCCGCTGGGCGCAGCGCAACCGCCCCGACCCCGCGTCGACCGGCGGCCCGGCTCCGGATCAGAAGGATCAGAAGGAGAAGCGCACCTCGTGAACCGCCTCACCGACCCCTTGCGTACCCAGGTCACCCGCCGGCTGCTGCGGGCGGGCTTCGCCTGGGACCACAGTCCGGACCCGCTGCTGACCTCCCTGCGTACCGCCCTGGAGACGCGTCTTCTTCCGTTCACTGCCGTGACCTCCGCCCCCGGCACCCCGGCACCCGCCATCGGCTACGCGGGCGTCCCGCACGGCGTCGTCAAGATCCATCAGTTACTGGAGCGCCAGCGTGACCACGGCCGCCCCGCCCCGCCGCCCCTGCGCGGAACTCCCGGCCGTGACGCGGTGCTCACCGGGCGGCTGCCCCCCGGCGACCTGGTCGCCGTCGGCTGCACGGCCGGTCAGGCGGCGCGACTGCCCCGGCGGGCCGCGCTCGTCCTGCCGTACCGGCTGCACATGACGGTCGACCTGCCCGCCGAACCCGGCGCGTGGCGGCGCAATCTGTCCCGGCGCGAGCGGCAGTGGGGCACGGCTCAACTCCGCGACCGCGACTGGGGACTTGAGATCGTCACCGACGAGGCCTCGTTCCACTGGTTCTTCGACCGCATGCACCTGCCCACCATGCGCGAGCGCCACGGCGCGCGGACCCGCAGCGAGAACCGCACCCGCGCCCGGGAGTGCCTGTACCGCCAGGGCATGCTGGCCTTCGTCACCCTGGACGGCGCCCGGGTCTCCGGCTCGCTGTGCGTGTGGGACCGGGCCGCGTCCGTCCTGACCATCCGCCTGGTCGGCGTGCTCGAAGGGGACGAGGGCCTCTACGACCAGGGCGCGCTGCGCATGGCCGACCACCTGCTGCTCGACTGGGCCGACCGGCGCGGCATCGGCCACGTCGACTTCGGCGGCACCGAGGCGTGGCTGAGCCAGGGCACCTTCCGATGGAAGCGGAAGTTCGGTGCCCGTGCCGCCGCACCGCCCAACCACCTCGCCAACCTCGCCGTGTGGTGGCACGCCCGCAACGACACCCCCGCGGTGCGCGACTTCCTCGTCGCCAACCCGGCGTTGGAGCGGCTCCCCGACGGGCGGCTGCGCGCCGTCTACTTCGAGGACGACCGCCGGCCGGCCCGCCACGACCTCTCGCACCGCTGCGCCAACGTCACCGAGGCCCGCACCGTGCACCTCGACGCGTACCTCGCCCGCCCCAGTGCCCGCCTCGTGAAGGGAGAACCGGCCGATGTCCGTCACGCAGGCGGCCCGACCGTGGTTCGGTGACCGCACACCCGAAACCGGAACCAGCCCCGAGCGGACCGCCGAGATCCTGCGCGAAGCCCAGGACGGACTGCCCGTCGTCGACGGCTCCGTGGCCCTCCAGCCCTTCCTCGTCCCCTTCGCCCGCTACCGCGAACTGCTGACCGCGGCGACGGACGTGCTCGACCTGCTGCGCCGCACCGTCGTCGGCCTGGCCGACGACCGGCAGGGGCGGATGGCCGCGCTCGGCATCGACCCCGCGGACTGTCCCCGGTTCACCGGGGACGAGGCGTTCGAACTGCGGCACTGCGCCGACCTGGCCCGCGCGGACGTGATCATCGGCCCGGACGGGCCGAAGTTCATCGAGTTCAACGTCAGCGCGGCCTTCGGCGGAATGGTCCACTTCGAGACGCACCACCGGGCCTGGCGGCGCGTCGCCGCCCTGTCCGGGATGCCGTCGCCGATCGGCGTGGACCCCTACGCCCCGTTCGCCGCCCTGGTGGCACGCCTCTGCGGCGAACGCGGCGTGCTGCCGTCGGTGGCCCTGATCGACCTGCTCGGCGACGGCTACGCCGAGACCGCGCCCCGCCTGTTCGACCTCCAGGCCGACCTGCTGCGCGGCCACGGCGTGCACGCCGAGTTCGTCCCCCTGGACGGCCTCGCCGAAGGGCTCGGACTGCCCGGCGCGCCCCGCCACCGGCTCGGCATCGCCCAGTACAACGAGCAGGACGCCCGCGAGCTGGGGGTGAGCACGGCCCCCGCCCGCGCCGCCCAGGAGGCCGGGCTCACCCTCGTCCCGTCCCAGACCCACTGGCTGCTGCACTCCAAGAAGGTGCTCGCGCTCGCCTCGGAGGGCCAGCCGTGGATGAGCGAGCGGGACAGGGCCCTTGCCGCCCGCTACCTGCCCTGGAGCCGGGTCGTCGGCGACCGGGACGTGCGCTGGCGGGGCCGGAGCCACCAGCTGCCGGAGCTGCTCGTCCGGCATCCCGAGCGGTTCGTGCTCAAGGGCGCCACCGGCTGGTCGGGCCACGAGGTGTTCTTCGGCGCCCGCACCGGGGCCGGCGCCTGGGCGGAGCTGGTGGAACGAGCGGTGAGCACCGGGTACTTCGTCGCCCAGGAGGTGGTGCCCGCCCAGACCTGCCCGGTCGACGTGATGGAGGAGAGCGGCGAGGTCGTCCGGTACACCGCCGACACGGTGATCAGCCCGTTCTGTGTCGGTGGCGTGGGCGCCGGGTGCATGGCCCGCTTCGTCGAGGCCGACCGCCCCGGCGTGATCAGCGCCCTGTCCAAGGCCCGCCTCGGCGTGCTGCTCGGCGCCGCGTGAGCCCGGTGCGCCTCGGCGGCCTGATCCTGCCCCAGCACCGCGGACCGGACGGGCCGCGGGTGTGGAGTTACGCCGAGGACCTCGGCCTCGCGCACGCCTGGACCTACGACCACGTGTCCTGGCGCACCCTGCGCGACCAGCCCTGGTTCGAGGCGATGACCACCCTGGCCGCGGCCGCCGCCACCACGACCCGCATCGGCCTGGGCACCCTGGTGACCTCACCGAACTTCCGGCACCCCGTCGTGTGCGCCAAACAGGCCATGACCGTCGACCACCTCAGCGGCGGCCGGTTCGTGCTCGGCCTCGGAGCGGGAGCGCCGGGCGCCGACGCCCACGTACTCGGCGGCAGGGAGCTCTCCGCGACAGAACGCGCCGACCGCTTCGAGGAGTTCACGCACCTGAGCGACCTCCTGCTCCGGGAGCGAAAGGTCACCTTCCGAGGCCGCTGGTACGAGGCGGTGGACGCGCGCACGGTGCCCGGCTGCGTGCGGCGGCCCAGGCTGCTGTTCGCCATCGCCGCCACCGGGCCGCGCGGCATGCGGCTCGCCGCGCGGCACGCCGACACGTGGGTGACCGTCGGCGACGCCCGGGCCCTTGAGGAGCAGGACGAGCGCGGGGCGTTCGCCGCGCTGCGCGCCCAGCGAGGACGGCTCGACGCGGCCTGCGCCGCCGAGGGCCGCGATCCGGCGACGCTGCGCGGGCTCGTCGTACTCAGTCGGTTCGTCCCGGACCCGTACGCGTCCCCGGGGCGCCTTGAGGACCTGCTCGGCCGGTGCGCCGAACTCGGCGTCACCGACGCGGTGATCGCCCTGCCCCGCCGGGACGGGGTGTTCGCCGGCGACCCCGCGGCATTCGAACGGGCCGTGGGCCACATGACCGAGAGGAGCCAGTGATGTGTGGCATTGTCGGGCGGCTCGACTTCGCCCGGGACGTGGCCGCCGAGCGGGACGTCATCGAGGCCATGACCGCGGCCATGCGCAACCGGGGCCCCGACTCCGGCGGCGTCTGGACCGGGCCGGACGTCGCCCTCGGCCAGCGGCGCCTCGCCGTCATCGACATCGACGGCGGCAGCCAGCCGATGACCGCCGAGTCCGGTCCGCACCGGCTGCCCGTGGTCCTCGTGCACAGCGGCGAGATCTACAACTTCCGGGAGCTGCGCGCCGAACTCGCCGCCCGCGGGCACCGCTTCACCACCCGCTGCGACACGGAGGTGGTGCTGCGGGCCTACCAGGAGTGGGGCGCCGGCTGCGTGGAGCGCCTGGACGGCATGTTCGCCTTCGCCGTCTGGGACGCCGCGCGGGAGGAACTCCTGCTCGCCCGCGACCGGCTCGGCATCAAGCCCCTGTACTACGCGCCGCTGCCCACCGGAACGGTCTTCGCCTCCGAGCCCAAGGGCGTCCTCGCCGACCCCAGGTACACCCCGTCGGTGCGGGAGGAAGCGCTGCCGGTCCTGTTCAACGCCCGCCTCGCGCTGCCCGGCGAGACCCCGCTGCACGGGCTGCGCGAGGTGCCGCCGGGCCATGTCGTCCGGGTCGGCCGTTCCGGCTGCCACGAGGTCCCCTACTGGCGCCTGGTCAGCCACGAGCACACCGACGGCCCCGCCGAGACCGTGGACACCGTCCGGGACCTGCTCTCCGACGTGGTGAGCAGGCAACTCGTCGCGGACGTCCCCGTGGCCGCGCTGCTCTCCGGCGGCCTCGACTCCAGCGTCCTGGCCGCGCTCGCCGCCCGGGGCACACAGGACGCCCCGGACGGGCCGCTGACCACCTACTGCGTCGGATTCCACGGCGACGACCGCGACTTCCGGCCCACGGTGATGCGGGCCGAGCGCGACACGCCGTACGCGGTCCTGGCCGCCAAGCACCTGGGCACCGACCACATCGAGGTGCTCCTCGACCCGGCGGAGGTGGCCGCGACCGGGGACCGGCCGCTGCGCGCCAGGGACCTGCCCACGCTCGGCCAGTTCGACGCCTCCACCCTGCTGCTGTTCCAGACGGTGCGGGAGCGGTGCACGGTGGCGCTGTCCGGGGAAGGGGCCGACGAGGTCTTCGGCGGCTACCCGTGGTTCCACGACGCGGCCACCGTCGGCCGGGACACCTTCCCCTGGCTGGGCGACGCGCCCCGCCTGACCGACTGCCTCGCCCCCGACGTACGAGCACGGCTGCGCCCGGCCGACAACGAGCGGGACCGGTACGCCACCCTGCTGGCCCGGGTGCCCCGGCTGCCCGGGGAGAGCGGACTGCAGGCACGCATGCGCGAGGTGCTGTACCTCAGCCTCCAGGGGCCGCTGGCCTACCTGCTCGACTGCGCCGACCGGATGAGCATGGCCGTCGGCCTCGAAGTGCGCGTGCCGTTCTGCGACCACCGGCTCCTTGAGTACGTCTGGAACGTCCCCTGGGCGATGAAGTCGGCGGACGGCCGGGAGAAGTCGCTGCTGCGCGCGGCCGCCGCCGGGCTGCTGCCGGACGAGATCCTCCTCCGCCGCAAGAGCGGCTACCCGGCCCTGCACGACACGGCCCACGAACAGGCCGTGTGCGGGGCGGTCCGCGCGCTCCTGGACGACACCACTTCGCCGCTGCACGGCGTGCTCGCCCCGGCCCGGGTGCGCGCCCTGCTCGACGGCGAGGGGGCGGCGCACACGATGACCCACGCCGGCCGCGCCCACCTGGTGCTGCCGTTCCTCGAGGTCGACGCCTGGCTGCGCGCCTACGGACTCACCATCAGCTGAAGAAGGGACCGCGTACATGGCGAAGGACTACCAGCCGATCCTGCCCGGCGAGGGCGACTCCGACTACACGCGTTACATGCGCACCGACGCGCTGCTCTCCTTGCAGCGCACCCGCGAGGAAATGGTCCACCGGGACGAACTGCTCTTCCAGACGGTGCACCAGTCCACCGAGCTGTGGCTCAAGCACGCCTGTTACGAATCGTCCGACGCCGCCGACCTGATACGCGACGACAGGCCCGCGGCCGCGGTGCGGCTGCTCGCCCGCGCCGCCCTGGGCATCCACCTGGTCACCGAGCAGCTGGAGATGATGCACCATCTCGCGCCGCGCGACTTCAACGCGTTCCGCGGCGCCCTCGGCAACGGGTCGGGCTTCGAGTCGCCCGGCTGGCAGGGGATACGGAACTGCGGCAGCGACCTCTCGACGGCCTTCGACAAGCTGGTCGCCGAACGGGAGTTGGACCTGCACGAGCTCTACCGGGGCGACCCCGACGAGCCGGTGCACCGGCTCACCGAGGCGCTGGTCGAGTGGGACGAGCGGGTCGCGCTGTGGCGCGTACGCCACTACAAGATCGCCACCCGGATCATCGGCCATGGCGTCATCGGCACCAAGGGCACCCCGGTGGACGTGCTGAGCCGGCTGATCGCGCACAAGTTCTTCCCCGCGCTGTGGGCGGTGCGCACGGGGCTGACCCTGGAGGCGGACGGGGAGCTGGACGAGCAGGGGGACGGCGAGCTGGGCAGCCAGGCCGACGGGGAGCTCGACGGGCGGGCGGACGGCGCGTTGTGCCCGATGTGACCGCCGCGAGTGCCGCGACTGCTGTGCCCGGTGTGACGGATCCGGCGCGGTTCCGGGCCAACTTCCCCGCCCTGAAGGACACCGTCCACCTCGCCGGGTGCAGCGTTCCGCCCCGCTCGGACGCCCTGGACGCCGCGCTCGCCCGGATGCTGGACGCGATGCGGCGGCCCGCCGAGGCCTGGCACCTGTTCGAGGAGGAGGGAGAGCGGTCCCGGCACCTCTTCGCCGCACTGGTGGGCGCCAGGCCCGAGCAGATCGCGCTGGTGCCCAACGCGTCGGTGGGCGCCCACCAGGCCGTGTCCGGCCTCGACCTGCGCCGCAGGCCGCGCATCGTCACCACGACCGCCGAGTTCCCCTCGCTCGCACACGTGTGGCTCGCGCGGCGCCCGAGCGGCGCCGAGGTCGTCTTCGCCGAGGACACCGCCGCGGGGGACGGCGACGAGGCCGGACCCGGGGACGCCATGGCCCACGAGGGCCGCACCGCACGGGCGTTGACCGCGGCCGTCGACGGGCGCACCGCTCTGGTGTCGGTGCCGCTGGTCACGTACCGCACCTGCGAGCGACTGCCCGTGGCGCGCATCGCCCGCGCCGCCCGGCAGGTGGGCGCCCGGGTCCTCGTGGACGCCTACCAGGCGGTGGGCGTCGAGCCGGTCGACGTGGACGAGCTCGGCTGCGACTTCCTGGTGGCCGGAACCTCGAAGTACCTGCTCGGCCTCCCCGGGATCGCCTTCCTCTACGTCCGTGACCCCGGCGCCGTCGCGCAACCGCCCACGCTGACCGGCTGGTTCGGGCGGCGCGAGCCGTTCGCGTTCGACCCCAGGCGGCTCGACTGGGCCGACAGCGCCCGGCGCCTGGAGACGGGCACCCCGCCCGTGCCCGCGCTCTACGCGGCCACCGCGGGCCTTGAACTGATCGCGTCCGTCGGCGCGCACGCTGTGCGGGACCACGTCACCGCCCTCGGGGACCGCGCCACCGGGCTGCTGACCCGGGCCGGCGAACGGCTGCTCTCGCCGTCCGACCCGCTCTCGCGCGGTGCCCACGTCGCGCTGCACGACGCCGATCCGGCGGCGCTCGCGGCCCACCTGGCGCGGCGGGACATCGCCGTCGCGCCGCGCGGCGACGTGGTGCGCCTGTCCCTCCACTACTACTCCGACACCGATGACGTCGACACGGCGTGTGCGGAGATCGAGAGGTACCGCCGCTCGACCGCACGCTGACCGACAACGGGAGGTGAACGCGATGCACGAGCTCGACGACTGGCTCAGAGACCCCGGACCGGAACGTTTTCCCTACGACGCGGTGATCGCCGAGTTCCACCGGGTGGGCAAGCACTTCGTCGCCAAGGAGCTGCTCGCCGATCTCGCGGCGGCCCGCTCGGCGCTGCAGGACGGCACCGGGGACCGGGGCGCGGACCCCGTCCTCGCGGCCTTCCTCGACACGGCGCTCGACAAGTGGGACGGCCGCTACGACTACTGCACGTATCTGTCCCTCGGCGTCCTGCCGCTGCCCGGCGGGCAGGAGACGGCCTCCTCCGGCGCGAGCACCGGTGACGGCGGCCCCGCCGCCGTCCGGGCGGCCGGGCACCGGCGCGACCGCCTGGTGGTCCAACTGGTCGCCGACGCGCTGCGCCAGCAACTGGCCGCCGCCGACGGCGAGAGTGACCTCTGGCCCGAGATGCGGCCGCCCGCGGTCCTCGCCTCCAAACGGCTGCGCCTGGGAGTACGGGCCGTCACCCCCGTGGTGCGACGCCTGGGCCTCTCCGTCCCCGACCCCGACGACGGGACGGAGAAGGCGGCGCGGCAGCTGTGGCGGGAGGTCGCCGCGGACGCGCTGCCGGAGGAGCTGCGGGTGGTGCGCCTGAGCATCCTTCCGGTCTACATCTCGCACGACGAGTACATGTTCCTGCGCATCCTGCAGTCCTTCGAGGCGTCCTTCGCCCATCTCTCCGTCCTGCTCCGCCAGGCCGTGGCGGAGCTCCTGAGGGCGGACGCGGCGCGGTGCGCGGAGCTGGTCGGCAGCGCCGACGACGCCCTGCGCGAGGCGGCGTCGCTCTTCCCGCTGCTCGCGACCATGCAGGTCGGCTCGTTCCGCACCTTCCGGATGTACACCGAGGGAGCCAGCGCCATCCAGTCCCGCAATTACAAGATCGTGGAGTCGTTATGCCGGGTCCCGGACGGGGACCGGCTCGACGCGGCCGCCTATCTGTCGGTGCCCGAGGTGCGCGAGCAGGTCCTGTCCGGGCAGGCGACCCTGTCCGGGGCCCTGCGGTCGGTCGCGGCCGCCGGCCTGGTGAGCGGGGCGGACCGGGCGCGGCTCGACGAGGCGTTCGAGGCGTTCGCGGGCTCGCTCCTTCAGTGGCGGCAGACCCACTACCGGATGGCGGTGCGCATGCTCGGCGAAGGCCAGACCGGCACGGGGTACACCGAAGGCACGCCCTATCTGCGCGCGGTGCGCGACATCCCGGTCTTCCAGGTCGCGGCGGACGACGGCCCGGCCGCGGCGCCGGGGCCCTCCGACGGTGAGAGCGAGGTCCGTTCATGACAGCACACGACGCCCCCGTGGGCATCGTCGGAGCGGGCCCGGTCGGGCTCGCCCTGGCCCTGCGCCTCGCCTCCCTCGGGGTGGAGAGCGTGGTCCTCGAACAGGATCCCCAGCTGCGCAAGCAGGGGTCCAAGGCGTGTCTGATCCAGGGCGACGTCCTTGAGGTGCTCGACAAGTTCGGCTGCGCCGACCCCGTCGCCGACGAGGGGGTCACCTGGACGGTGGGCCGCACCTACGTACGCGGCCAGGTCATCCGCACCCAGGTGTACGAGCGGCCGATCGGCTACGGCCCGTTCGTGAACATCTCCCAGTACCGCATCGAGCAGTTGCTGTCCGAACAGGCCGAGGACCACCCCCTGGTG
This sequence comes from Streptomyces sp. NPDC059003, assembly GCF_042740445.1. Classification (NCBI taxonomy): domain Bacteria; kingdom Bacillati; phylum Actinomycetota; class Actinomycetes; order Kitasatosporales; family Streptomycetaceae; genus Streptomyces; species Streptomyces sp. NPDC059003. The sequence goes on from NZ_JBHYJH010000020.1 coordinate 33,017, forward strand.
TCGTTGCGCCGGGGCCATGCCGTCGAGGGCGTGGAGCAGGACGGGGATGCGGGGGTCTCCGTACGCGTCCGCACCGCTGCCGGGGAGACCCGGATGTCGTTCCGGTACCTCGCCGCGTGCGACGGAGTGCGCAGCCCGCTGCGTGCCCTGGCCGGGGTGGAGTGGACCGGGTACACCCACAAGGACCGCTTCCTGATCACCGACATCCGCGCCGAGCTCCCGCTGGCCCGGGAACGGCACTTCCACTACGACCCGCCGTTCAACCCGGGACGGCAGCTGGTGATGCACCCGCAGCCGGACAACGTGTGGCGCATCGACTGGCAGCTGCCGCCCGACGCCGACATCACGGCCGAGGAGCGCGACGGCCGGCTCGACCGTCGCATCCGCGACGTCATCGGCGACATCCCGTACGCGATCGACTGGTGGAGCACGTACCGGTTCCACCAGCGGGTGGTCGACCGGTTCCGCGTGGGCCGGGTCTTCTTCGCCGGGGACGCGGCGCACGCCCTGCCGCCGTACGGCTCGCGCGGCATGAACAGCGGCATCCAGGACGCCGACAACCTCGCCTGGAAACTCGCCGCCGTCCTGGACGGGGGCAGCGACGAGGGCCTCCTCGACACCTACCACGACGAGCGGTACGCGGCGGCCCTGGAGAACCTGCGGGTGACGGAGGCCACCATCCGCTTCATGGTCCCGCCGAGCCGGTGGCGCCACTGGGCCCGCCGGGTGCTGCTCGCGCTGGCTCCGCGGGTGCGGTCCGTGCGGGGGAAGGTCAACAGCGGGCGCATGGCGGAGCCTTATGTCTACCGGGAGTCCTCGCTGGTCACCGACGCCGGGGCCCATCCGCTGACCGGCGCGTTCGCCCCTGACGGGTATGTGCTGTGCCCACCGGGCAGCGGGCCGCCGGGACGGGTGCGGGAGGCCGAGGGGCGCTGCAGGCTGCGCCGCCTGCTCGGGGACGAGTTCGTGGCACTCCACTTCTCCGTGGGGCAGGACCCCGAGCTGTTCGCCAAGGCCGCCGGTCATCTGCCGGTCCGGGTGCGGTCGGTCCTGCCGGTGGAGACCGAGGGCGCCGGGCGGGGCGTCGTCGTCGACCACGACGGCGCGGTGCACGCGGCGTACGGCGCCACCGGGCCGTGCTGGTTCCTCATCCGCCCCGACGGCCACATCGCCGCGACCGGTCCCGCCGACGACCCCGTCGGCGCCGCGGGCCGGCTCGCCGCCGCCCTGGCCACCGCGTCGGCCACGGCGCGCCCCGTGGCCTGACCGCCCGCCGATCCACCGCCCCGCCGATCCACCGCCCCACAACAGGAGGAGAACCACTGTGGCGTCATCACCGGCCGCCTGGCTCAACGGTGCCGTCGTGCCCTGGGAGGACTGCGTCGTGCACGCCCGCTCCCAGGGCGCGATCTGGGGCGCCAACGTCTTCGAGGGCATACGGGCCTACTGGCGCCCCGACGAGCGCAGGCTGTACGCCTTCCGCCTGGCCGACCACCTCGACCGCCTCGTCAGGTCCATGAAGGCCCTGCACATGCCGGTCACCCGGACCCCGCAGGAACTGGCCGACGCCTGCTCGGAACTGGTCCGCGCGGGCGGCTTCACGGAGCACCTGCACGTGTGCGTCGTCGCCTACTTCGACCTGAGCCCGGGCTTCGACCCGATGTACCACACCGATGCCACCGGCATGCACATCACCGCCGTGCCCGTGCCCCGCCCCGAGCAGTGGACCCGCGGCGCCGCCGTGGGCGTGTCGAGCTGGCGGCGGCTCGGCGACGACACCATGCCGCCGCGGATCAAGACCGGGGCCAACTACGGCAACAGCCGCCTCGCCATGCACGAGGCGGTGCGCAACGGCTACGACAACGCCCTGCTGCTCAACCAGCGGGGCACCGTCGCTGAGGCGCCCGGCGCCTGCGTCGTGATGATCCGGGACGGCAGGCTCGTCACGCCGCCCGGCACGGCCGGTGTCCTCGAAGGCATCACGCTGGACAGCGTGCTCACGCTCGCCCGCGACGAACTGGGGCTGCCCGTCGAGAAACGGGAGATCGACCGCACCGAGATCTACGCCGCGGACGAGGCGTTCCTGTGCGGGACGATGTCCGAGATCATGCCGATCACCTCCCTGGACCGGGTCCCCGTCGGCGACGGCACGCCCGGACCGCTCACCCGGTCCCTGCAGAAGAGCTTCGACCAGGCCCTGGCGGGTCAGTGGTCCACCCCGCTGTGACGAGAGAGGTGCAACGCGTGTCCGTTCTCCAGCATCTGACCGCCGCCCTGAGCGAGGGCTCCGTGGAGGTCGTGGACCTCACCGCGCCGCTCTCCGAGGAGACCCCGGTCATCCAACTGCCCGCGGATCTCGGCCAGCCCTGGCCGTTCCGGCGGGAGACCATCAGCCACTACGACCAGGCGGGGCCGGAGGTGTACTGGAGCAACATCCGTCTCTCCGAGCACACCGGCACCCACTTCGACGCCCCCGTGCACTGGCTGCCCGGCCGTGACCTGGACGACGTGGCCGCGGTGCCGCCGGGCCGCCTCGTGGGTCCCGCGGCGGTCCTCGACGTCTCCGAACAGGCCGCCGCCGACCCGGACTTCCTGCTCACCCGCGCCGACGTGGAGGCGTGGGAGGCGCGGCACGGGCCGCTGCCCGACCACGGCTGGATGCTCCTTCGCACCGGCTGGGACGCGCGCGGCGGTGACCGCGAGCGGTTCCTCAACGGCGGCCACACCCCGGGCATCGCCGTCGACTGCGCCCGCTGGCTCGCCAAGGAGACCTCCCTGCTGGGCGTCGGCGTGGAGACGGTGGGCACCGACGCCGGGCAGGCCGCCGAGTTCGAGCAGCCCTTCCCGTGCCACTGGTACTTCCAGGGCGCGGGCAAGTACGGCCTGACCCAGCTGCGCAACCTGCACCGGCTGCCCCCGCGGGGCGCGGTGCTCATCGCCGGGCCGCTGCCCATCGTCCGCGGGTCCGGCAGCCCGGCGCGCGTCCTCGCCCTGGTCGAACGCGACCCACAGGCGGTGGACCGGGGCGCCGACGGCGGGCCCGGCGCGGGGCAGGAGCGGTGATGAGCGACGAGAGCGCGCTGGCCCGGGCCGGAGAGCTGCTGCGCAGGCACCAGGAGACGCGGGAGGTCCGCTCGTTCACGCTCCTCGACCGGGAGTGGGAGCTGCACCCCGACGTGTTCTCGCCCGACTGGACCCCGGTGACCGAGCTGTTCACCTCCTGGATCCCCTACCCGCGGGGCGGATCGTTCCTGGAGATGGGGTCGGGCGCCGGAGTCACCGCGGTCTGGGCCGCGCTGCGGGGCTGCCGCGAGGTGCTGGCCCTGGACATCAGCCGGGCGTCCGTGGCCAACACCCGCGCCAACGCGGCCCTGCACGGCGTGACGGACCGCCTGAACGCCCTGCGCAGCGACCTGTTCACCGTCCTGGCGCCGGGCAAGGCGTTCGACACCGTGTTCTGGAACTCGAACTTCGTGGAGACCCCCGAGCACGTCGGCAACGACACCGAACTGCACCACGCCTACTTCGACCCCGCGTACACGGCGCACCGGCGCTTTTTGGAGCAGGCGCCCTCGCACCTGACCCCGGACGGCCGGCTGCTGCTCGGCTTCAGCAGCCTGGGCAACTGGCCGCACCTGCGCAAGCTCGCGGAGGACCGGGGCCTGGAGATAGAGCTGCTGCGCAGCGAGGTCGCCCAACTGCCCCTCACCGTCGAGTTCCAGCTCCTGGAACTGCGCCCCGCGCAGGGCCGAGGATGGCGTGAAATAGCCAGTATGACCAAGGGGTGAGACGGCCGGGCGCGAACTAGAATCCCAGAAACTGCGCGGCGAAGCGCGGCCCTGGGGGAGGAACCGCATGTCGGACGCTAGCGAGCGCACCCTCGAATCGCTGCTCATCAAGGGACGCCGCGGGGTCCTGGCCACGCTCAAGCGCGACGGCCGGCCACAGCTGTCCAACGTCAGTTACACGTACGACCCACAGGCGCGCCTCCTGCGGATCTCGGTCACCGGCGATCGCGCCAAGACCCGCAATCTGCGCAGGGATCCCCGGGCGGTCTTCCACGTGACCACCTCGGACCTGGGTGCCTACGTGGTCGCCGAGGGCGACGCCGAGCTGACGCCGGTGACCGAGGCCCCGGACGACGCCACCGCCGACGAACTCGTCGACGTGTACCGGGCGATCGCCGGGGAGCACCCGGACTGGGACGAGTTCCGCGCGGCCATGGTCGCCGAGGGCCGCCTGGTCATCCGCATCCCGGTCAAGCGCACGTACGGGTGGTACGGCTGGGACCCGGCCCCGTCCGACGGCTGACTCGCCGCCTCAACGGACCGGACCGGCTGTCCGCCTCGACCGACCGGCCCAACTGCCCGCTCTCATCCGTCCGCTCTCATCCGTCCGCCCTCATCCGTCCGCTTCGAGAGGAACACGGTTCTTCATGATGCGTCTGATCGTCCTCACCGCCAGCATCCGGCCCGGCCGGGTCGGCCCGGCGGTCGCCGAGTGGTTCACCGAGCGGGCCCGCGAACACGGGGGGTTCGAGGTGGATCCGGTGGACCTCGCGGATCTGGGCCTGCCCTTCCACGACGAGCCGGAGCACCCCATGACGGGGCGCTACGTGCACGACCACAGCAAGGCGTGGAGCGCGCGGGTGGCGGCGGCGGACGCGTTCGTGTTCGTGATGCCCGAGTACAACTACAGCTTCAGCGCCCCGCTGAAGAACGCCATCGACTTCCTGTACCACGAGTGGGCCTACAAGCCGGTCGGCTTCGTCAGCTACGGCAACACCTCCGGGGGCATCCGGGCCGTGCAGATGATCAAGCAGGTGGTGACCACGCTCAGCATGATGCCGCTGACCTCGTCGGTCATCATCCAGCACATCGGATCGCAGCTCGACGCGTCCGGGCAGCTGCTGCCGAGCGAGGACCGGGACTCCGACGCCAAGGAACTCCTCGACGAACTCCAGCTGACAGGACCGGCGTTCGCGTCCGTACGCGCGGCCGGCCCGACCCTATGACCTACCCGCCTTCTTTCCGGACTTCGTTTCAGAGACCCGCGGCCCGGGCCGAAGTCGCCTGAGCCGTGGACGACCGCACCTCCATGACCGGGGTGCGGTCCGACGGATCAGGAGTGAGCACGTGGCAACAACGGGGGGATCACACAGAAGCTCGGCCACGGGCTTCGAGCTCTACCAGTGGCTGAGAGACAACGGCCCGAGCAGGCCCGACGCGGCCACGGGCGACCTCGGCCTCGACGGCGTGCAGGCGGCCGCGGCCTGGGCCGAACTGCGCGCGCTGCACCTGGTGCGCCCCGGGCCCGCCCCGGGGGTGGTCGAGCAGGTCGACCCGGACATCGCCCTGCTCGACCTGGTCCGACGGCAGCAGGGGATCCTGTACGCGCAGGCCGAGGAGTTGGCCGACCTGGCCGGCGCCACGCGGGTGCTGGTGGAGCGCTACCGGCCGGCCGCCGCGCTGGGCAGCGGCCGCCTGGAGGTCGAGGTCATCACCTCGCCCGCACGCTGCGACAAGACGCTGCGCGACTTCTACGAACTGCCGCTCAGCACATGCCGGATGCTGTACTACGGACCGGTCGGGTCCGGATCGCAGCAGAGCCTGGACGCGATGGTGGGGCACATCAGCCGCATGCTGAGCCGCCAGGTCACGGTGGCCTGCGTGTACCCCCAGTGCTTCGACTCCGGGCGCAGACAGCGCCGCCACCTCACCGAGCTGCGCCGGATGGGGGTGGAGGTGCGGCTCGTGCCGCAGGTTCCGTTCAGCCTGATCCTCGGGGACCAGGACACCGCTCTGCTGCCGCCCGCCCACTGCGCCCCGTCCGGTCCGCTCGTCGTCATCCGGGGCGGCACGCTGGTGCGTACGTTCGACGCCCTGCACACCGACTACTGGGTGCGCTCGGTGCCGCACCGGCCCGCCGACGACAGCGGCGGGGACGGGGCCGAGCTCAACGAGCAGCTCAGTTCCACGCTGAGGCTGCTCGGCAACGGCCTGACGGACGAGCGGATAGCCCGGACGCTCGGCGTGTCCGTGCGCACGGTGAGCCGGCTGGTCTCCGAGATCATGCAGCGCCTCGGCGCGGAGAGCCGCTTTCAGGCCGGGGTGCTTGCCCAGTCACAGGGCCTGCTGTAGGGCGGCGCGCAGCCGCGCTCGGGCCGCCGCTGCCGTCACCGGTTGCCCAGGCTCCGCAGCACGTCCTGGTGCGCGTAACGGACCTCCCGGCCGTGGCGGCTGCGCTTCCATCCGTGCGTGCTGGCCAGCCAGTAGACCGTCCCCGTCGAAATGCGCCACGTACGCGCTATCTGCGCGGTGGTCAGGCCGGGGGAGGGCGGCGTGGCCGTGCCCGCCTTCTGCCCGGCCGTGCCGCGCTCCTCGCCGCCCTCGCCGCACAGCTCGAGCCAGCGCTGCGGCGGCCACGAGTGGGTGCCGTCGCGGTCGCAGTCCACGGAGGCGGCCGCCGCCGTCTGCCGGTGGCCCAGGACGGCGGTCAGGCCGCCGCCGCAGCCGTCCACCACGCAGGGGCCGACGGAGATGCGCCGTGCCGCGGACGACGGCGCCGCACGCCGGGCCGCCTTCAGTAACGAGTCCAGTTCGGTGGCGGCGTCCTGGGCGGCGGGGTGCGCCGCGAGCCAGCGCGCGTGGCAGTCCAGGAACGCGGCAAGCGCCGGCACGGTGCGCCGGGGCCTGGCGAGCCGCCTGCCCTCCACGACCACCTCCGCCCACGTGGCCAGCGTGCCGAGGATCGCCCGGCGGGCGTCCACGGCCCGTCCGTTGAGCGGGATGCCCAGGCGGGGCCCGCCGCCCGAGGTCCGCGTCACGGCGGCGGTCTGCGGCGCGAGGGCCTCCTCCAGCTCCTGGTAGACCCGCGGCAGCAGGCGCAGGCTGCGTTCCAGCGACGCCTGGTGGCAGGCCGGGCACACGGCCGCGTCCGGTCCGGCGCAGCGGCATGCTGACATGATCGTGTCCGACATGTGACTCCCCCGTTGACTGCCCCGTCAGTCCGTGGCTGGAAGTCAAGCAAGCGCGTCCCGCCTGCCACAACGGATCCGGCGTGCCGGAACACGCCATTGCGGAACCACGCCAGATCGCCGGACGGGGGTGGGCAACGTGGGAACGGCCGGGGCCGCCACCCCTGGCGGGACTAGTACCAAGTAGAGCCCCTGACCAGGTGTTTCGCTGCCTGGTCGGGGGCTTGCCGCTTGGTTCCGGTGTGGCCGCTGTCCTGGGGTTTCTGCCTGTTCCTGGCCGCTGTTGGTCATGCGTTGGTCACGTTGCCAACGGGCCTGGAAGGCAGCCCAGTCGGACCGGTGTGGGCGTACCGTTGGGTCAGGCGCTTCACTCTCCCGACAGGCAGGGCCATGGCGACGACACTTGGAGACCGGCTGGTTGAGCTGCGACTGCGCCGCAGCCTGACGCAGGAACAGCTTGCTGAGACGGCGGATCTCAGCGTGGACACAGTCCGGAAGCTGGAGCAGAACCAGCGGATGACGGCCCGCATGAGCACGCTCAACAAGTTGGCCTGGGCCCTGGACGTGGAGACGTCCGTTCTCCTGGGAGCCCCAAGGGTGCTGGAGCCGAGCAACGGGGTGGAGCCGCCGAGCCTGCTCGCCCTGCGGCAGGCCGTGACGCCGCTCTCGGACTTTCCTGGAGTCGGCGACTCCGAGGACGTGCCAGTCCCCACGATCGCCCAGCTACGCGACAGTATCCGGAGCACTGAACGCATCCGCCGCCAAGGCGAACTGAGGAAGATCACCGCGATCCTGCCGACGCTGTTAGCCGATGCTCGTGCTGCCGTCCGTGAGTACACCGGAGAAGACCGGGCAGCGGCTTATGCGGTGCTCGCTGAGGCGTACCAGGTGGCTGCCACGACCCTTACCGCGTTCGGCAAGGAGGACGCTGCTTACACAGCCTTGGAACGTTCGATGGCTGCGGCCAAGCAGTCCGACGATCCGCGCTTGGAGGTCATCGGAGTCTCCACCCTCTCGTGGATCTTCTCCAAGCAGGGGCGCGTGGCAGACGCCGAAGGCGTCGCGGTTCGCATGGCGGAGCGCATCGAGCCCGGTTTCCGTTCGGCCCCGATCGACCTGTCGTTGTGGGGGATTCTTTTGCTTCGCGGCGCGAGTGCCGCAGTCAGGGCCGAACGGTCCGACACAGCGGAGGATCTGCTTTCGCTGGCCACAGCGGCGGCAGCGCGCGTCGGGGTGGATCGGCTCGACTACGCGACGCCTTTCGGCCCCACGAATGCGGGGGTGGCGGTGGTGAACGCGTACGTGGACATGGGGAAGCCGGACAAGGCTCTCAGCCACGCCAAGCGGATCACCAACGTGAGCAGCCTGCCCCCGACTTGGCTCGCTCGGCACCGCCTGGACGTCGCCCTGGCCTACGCGGAGATGAACCGTGACTTCGAAGCGACGAGGACGCTGCTCGCGGCTGAGCGCACGGCCCCTGAGTGGATGCGGTACCACTCCACCTCTCGACACCTGGTGGCGGAGCTGAGGGAACGAGAGCGGCGGCGCAGTTCCCCCATCGCTGAGTTGGCCGTCCGCTTGGAGATCGATACCTGACTAGGACACAGCGTCCTACCTGGGTTGAGTGCTCGCACGCCCTGTCCCTGGGCTGAGTTCGTGTCTGGTTGCACGGTATTCACCAGATCACGAGCGGTCCGGAGGCACTGAGCATGAAGAACGCAGGTGAACCGGGGACGGCCACGGAGACGGCCTGGCAACCGGGTACGGCGGTGTTCGACAAGGGCAGTCAGATGGTCGGCGTCGTCCATGAGCAGCGCGGCACCAGGCTGACCTTGAAACGACCATCCGGGCTGCGTTGGCACACCCGAGTCGTAGCGGTCCGCCCTGCCAACGACAGGGAGAAGATCCAACTCGCCGCCCTGGTGAAGCACAACCGCAGCGTGCAGGGGCTCACGGCCATCAGGGGTGGGAGATGAGCCGGTTACGGCGGCGCAGGGTCAGCCAGGACGGGGCCTTCTGGGGCGGCATTCTTCTGCTCGTCACCTGGGGCACCGCCATGTCCCTGGTCCTCCTCGCAGTCACGGGCAAGCTGCCCGCCTCAGGGGTCTGAGGGATCAACGCAGACAGGAGCAGACGCACGATGACGTCTCAAGACGAGGAGGAGAAGACAGCGGCGGGCGACCCGAAGTGCGGATGGTGTGGTTTCCACGGCTGTCCGTACTGCGGCGGAATGCAGCCCTCGTAGACGCCCGCTCCCCGCTGGGCAGGAAAGGCTCCCTCCATTGGGGAGCGGGTCAGCAAGTGCTCGACGGCGCGGGGACCGATTCCCCGTTCAGCACGTCGAAAGGATGGCACCGTGACCGAGGTCCTGGAGTTCGAGTTCCGCACGTCCAGTGCGTGCAAGTACGACAACGACAACCCGCGCTGCGTCGAGGTCGCGACCAACGTCCCCGGCAAAGTAGCTGTCCGCAGCACCACAACCGGCCGGACGGTCGAGTTCACGGTGGTCGAGTGGACCGACTTCCTGAGCGGTGCCAAGCTGGGCGAGTTCGACGTGGCCGCGTAGGGAGTCGTCATGCAGCAGTGCCCCCAGTGCGGTGGCAGCGTGGAGAGAGACCCGGAGCACTCCGGGGTGGCGCGCTGCATGTCGTGCTGGGACGTGTGGGCACTGCCCGCTGAGCCTCCCTGTCCGGGCTTCCGGCCACGGCTCAACTCCGCACTGCGGATGCTGAATGAGTCCCGGCATCTGCGCCGCTGACCAGCGAACGAACGCCCCGCCGAAGAAGGCAGGGGCGTTCGTTTGTTTGATTCGACTTTTCAGAGCAGTGCCAGGAACGGGTTAGTGGTGCGGCGTTGTTCCGGCGCCCGTACAGGCTGCGGCTTAGGGGTCCGTGCCGGGGTAGGGGGGATGACGTCTATCGAGACGATCTCGGTATGGCCCATCTCTTCTCGAACAGCGGTCCTGGACTCTGTGACGGGCCGGTCCTGATCTGAGCAGTTGTCGGCGAGCGAGAAGACGACGGCTGGTCGCCCGACACCGTTCCGCTCCTGTGTGACGACGATGCCGGGCAGCGCTTTGACCTCAGCGGCGGTTGCTCCGACGTAGGGCAGGAGTTGTGAGGAGCGGGCGGAGCCTCCGAACAGTTCGAGGCGGGCGCGTACCTTCTCCGCGAGGCTGAGCGGCTGACGCTTGCCGGTTTTGCTGCCGCTGTCTGTGGCGATGGCTTCCACGGTGCTCATGGCATGGGTGACCAGGCAGGCCGCCGCGTGCAGATCGTCCGGGGTGATCTCGCTACGCAAGTCGAAGAGCGCGAAGAGGGCGGCGATGCGGCGTACCTGTTCGTTGCAGCGGGCCGCGAACGGCCGCAGGTCTTCCGATTCACGGGCTTTGCCTAACAGGTCGTGGCGGATGGTGTCGGCCACGTCGTAGGCGTCCGCAGCGAGCGTGACCGTGCCGACGCGCTGCCCGTAGCGCAGGGCCCTGGCGAAGTGCTCACCGGCTTCCGGGATCAGGTGGGCGGGCATGCGCTCCCGCTCGCTGAGCCAGCGGACCTGGGAGACGGGCAGGGTCAGCAGTCGGTTGTACGAGCCGCCGTCCCGGTCGGTGCCGGTGAGGTTGGCCCGGAACTCCTCGGGCGTGATGTGCCCCATGATCGCCACGCGTGGACGGTCCACCTGGATGGGATCTTTGGCTCTGGACGTGGCGACGGGGGCGCCGTCCCAGAGATCCCGGAGTACCTGGGAGAGGTTGGCCTGTCGCCGTCCGGCCCGCAGGACGCGGGCGTACTCAGTATCGACGATCAAGGCATGTTCGCCGCAGTCGGCCACGGCCTGGATGACGCCTGCTCCGCCCACCACCCCGTGGATGACGTTGCCGGACATGAAGGTGCGGTTCGCGTCCCGGGCGATGGCCTCAGCGATGCCCCAGGACTGGCCCTTGCCCTCACCCGTGCCGCCGCACAGCAGCACGTGCAGCATCAGCGGCATGGAGCCGGACCCGCGCTGGACACGAGTGTCGGGGAGCATGGCGGAGAAGGCGCACAGCAGCCCTCCCAGCAGCCCGACGGGTGACCACTCGACGTGCGAAGCCAGAGAGGACACGACGGCCCGCATGCGACCTGTGGCCACGGCGGAGAAGTCAGGGGTGCTCATGCTGCCTGCCCTTCGGGGGAGTTGATTTGATGAGGCTGCGGTCTGCCGCGCATGGCGTCTGCGTAGGCTCTGGCCATGTGCGGGAAGTTGGCCCACATGAAGCCCCGGAACTCCACGTGCGAGGCCGTCAGCCGGGCGTCCTTGCCCTCTGCGGCACACCACTTCTCGTAGTCGGCCCGCTCCTTGTCCGGCAGCGCTGCCAGTCGCTCACGGTGCCCGGACCACTGAGCCCGTGCGGCCTGAGTGCCAGGCTTCAGCGGCTTGCCCTTGAAGGCCTTACGGCTGTCGGTGATCCGTGAGACGTAGTCGGCCAGATCCATATCAGGAGTCGGCTCCTCGGGTTCAGCAGCCGTGGACGCATCCATGTCCTGAGCTTCCGTCTCAGGCCCTGTCTCGTCGTCCGGCAGTCCGGTGCCCAGCGCGTCGACCAGGTACCGGGAGAAGCGCACGGAGTGCTCAAGGCACAGGTCCCATGAGCGGTCACCCAGATTCAGGGCTTCGGTCGCCTCTGTCTGTGTTCCGTCCTTCGACAGACATCCGTCGCAGACGACCTTTTCCACGTAGCTGATGACCTGAACTGTCGTGCGCACAGTCCCCCCAGGGCTGATGAGGCGTAGCGAGTCACTGACGGCCGGAGATGTGCTCTCGACGGCTGCTGCTCCCGCTTCCGTGAGCGGGATTTCGAAACTCCACTCATCCCAGCATCAGGTGATAACGAAATGATTAATGCGCGGTCTCGGAATAGTTAATCTATCTCGTCATGCATTCGGGGGTAATGCTTGGGTTGATGAGCGATAAGGACCGCAGGGGCGCTGTCCTTCGACCGTGTACGGGTTTCATTATTTCCGAAGCCCTGTACGCCTCGCTGAGCCACTACCGCGGATCGAGCCTGGAAAGGGTCGAGAAGGCTCGCCATGGAGCCTCAGAAGGGCCCTCAGGGCCTTTGATGCAGGCCTGCGGCCTCAGATTCGACCTGTGAGCCGGCTCGGGCATAGTGATGAATCATCATTGATGTGCACCGCGTCACACACTGTCCCGGTTTCAGTGATAGGACACGTACATTATTGATGGCGGCCGGGGTTATATCCCCCGGCCGACGACATCGAATCAACCCCGCCCGCAGGGTGGGGACAGCAGTTCTGATCCGACCCCACCCCTGAAGGTGGGGGATGTTGGTTGAGTGGATCTCATCTGACTCATGTGAAGCAAGCGACTTGCTGCGCTCTGAGAGACTGCCGAGGCGGCAACACCTCTCGTCAGGAATGTTTCTCGCAGCCTGACTTTGGATACAAACCCAGGGCACCAATCAGGGGGATGCGATGTCACTGATGTGGCTCTGGCTGCTGCTCTTGCTGCCGTTTCTGTTCCTTCTCTGCTCCTTTTGCGCCCTTGTTCTAGTTGTGGGTAGCGGCGGGGAGACCGTTCTGGGACTCACCTTACTAATAAGCGGTCTGGCGCTATTGGCAGACATTGTCTGGCTAATCATCTATGGCTTTCGCGCTAACGCGCAGGCCGCAGGGGCGATCGCGGTAACTGCGATACTTGCTGCCACTTTCGCATGGGCATACAAGACCATTAGAGCGGGGCTGCTTCAGCGAGCTCAGGTGCTCATCACTGAACACTTAAGTGCACAACCGTTGGAGCGCAGCGCCATCCGAGAAAGGGTCTACGGAGATGGCATGCTGTTCCGGCTCCATAAGGCGATCTACGTTGACGCTCTAGCGGCACTCCTGTCGAGCGGGACAGTGAAGATCGTGAATGGGAAGTACTCGATGGCCGAAGCCACGTCGACCGGAGAGCCAGACGGGTCAAGGCGTCCTGATTGATCGCATGAGTGCAGGGAACTGCCTGGCGGCTCCTCCCTCAGGAGGGTGACGCCGTTGTCCACAGCCCAGGGGCTATCCACCAAGATCCACAGCAGTGCTGTTCCAGGTCGATGGTCGGGGCCTGGAGGTGGGTTTCATGGCTCGACGGGCGCGTTGGCAGCACTGGGCAGTCAGGGCCCCGCCATCAGACAGGGCCCCGAGCAAGTCTCACAAGGCGTCAGGCAGCCCACTCCACGGCAGCCTTGAGGATTCCCTTGGTCGGCTTGGACTCATCAAAGGTATTGTCCGCCTTCTTGGTGTCCAGCTCTGGATACCTGACGATCTTCCCGCCGTACAGGTGGAGGTTGTCCATGTAGTCGGCCCGGTACTTCTCGCTCTGTCCTTCACGGAAGCCGGTGAACTGACTCGCGTACGTGGCGAACTCGTTGTGCCCTGCCACGATATCGACGCCCTTCGGCATGGCCGTGGTGGACAGGACCGTGAACCCGGCGAGCTGTGCGAAGGCGCCGTTCATGGTGACACCTCCCGCGCCGTACTCGGACGCATTGGCCACGGCCGGATACTCAACCAGATACCTCTTCACTCGGGGCGAGACGACGACGTAGCGGCCCGCTGGGATGTCGTTGTCGTCCAGGGCCAGCATCATGTCCAGGATGGCGCTGAAGAGGGCCCTGGGCGCGCTCTCGGGCGTTGCCTTGATGTTCGGCATTGCCGTTGCGCCCTTGGCGATGACGTTGGCCATGAACGTGTCCGCTTCGCGGGCCAGGGCGCGGATCATCTGCCGATTGATCGGAGAGTCAAGGCTACCGGCGAGCTGTGCTCTCTCGGCGTCTTCGATCAAGACCTGCAAGTACTTGGCTTCAGTGATCGGAAGCTTCTGATCCACGGTCTCCGGCCGCTGAGAAGTCATCCCCTCAGCGATCGTGTAGTTCCCAACCGTGGGGCGCATCAGCGAGTTGATGTGAACAACATCCCCTTGCTTCCGGACGGTTCCCTCGTACTTGTTGTTGGAGACCCACCTAGAGGCCCACACAAGCAGAGGGTCGAACTGTTCCAGTAGCTTGGAGTCCCATATCGCAGGGTTGAATGTTCCAGTGAAGGAGTTCTGATAGGCGTAGGTCATAGGCGTGCTCCAGTTCAGCGGCTACGAGTGTCGAGGGAAATCCCTGCGGGGTAGGGGCGACGGTATCCATTGAGGCCTGACGTCGGTGCGGGAGACGGGGCAACTTCATTGCCGAGCTGAGGGAACTTCGGCCGCTTCTGCCCCGATAGCGAATCAATGAAACTCTTAATGTGATCACTACTTGGATAACCATCATCGCCCAGGAATGAATCCATCTTGAGGTACTTCGATTTCGGTATATCCGAAAGACTCAGGCCTTCGTTGAGGGCGTGAGCGCATAGTTCCGCGCGGACCATCCTGTGAATCACTTCGCGGTTCACCTCCGCTCGGGCATTCTTCAGAGTTTCTTCGGCCGTAGTCTCCTTGGCGGTCTGGAACTGTTCCGCCTCCCTCTGCCACTTGTCCCGGTCGGCCAGCAGTTCGTCATAGGTCAGCGGAATTTCTGGCTCCATCGGAGAGGCAGCCGCAGCATCCTCCGCCGAAGAAGCATTCCCCAGGGCCGCCGCCGAGGGTCCCATACCAGCCTCGGCGGGAGCAGAACTATCTATCATGTCGCTCAAAGCGACACCTCCTAAGCTACTCATCAAAATAGGATCAATCTTGATCAAAACAATCAATCAACTAACTTAATCACTCCCCTTAAGGGGGAGATGTTGATTTCCTGTAGATAACTACTTGCTTGCCGTCCCGCCGGGGGGCGGGTATCTCACAACAGGACAACGTAAGAGAAGACAGGCCCCCTACCCCCAAACAAATCCCTTAGAGGTAGAGGGCCTTCTCTCTGTGGTGTCTGCTGTGTCTCACAGGCAGGTATCCGCAGAGACCCATTCAGTAGCAATGAGCTACAGGGACTTGGTACAGGCCCGGACTTTCGTCCGCGTCAGAGGGCTGCCGTCCCAGCAGCCTTGACTCCAAGGGAAAGCTCCCTCACCCCCATGAAAGATCGGACGAGGCTTCACGCCTCCCTGCTTCGTGCCAGGGGAGGGCGGAGCCGATGACGGGAAGTTTCCGTCCCGGACTTGCTGTCTGCCCCAAGTAGTCACCGGTCTTGGCGGCTCGGCTGTCCTGGAACCAGAGTTCAACGGTCCTGCGGTCTTCCGGGGTTGAGTACTTGACGGTGCTGCCTATGTGGGCTCGGTCATCGCTGCGCCACTCGTCCCAGAGGTACCGCTCGCTGGCTGCCGCGAGATCTACGGTGCTGCGGCTACGCCACCAAGGGCGTTCCATGGCATCTCGGCGAACGGCCTCCTCCTCAACCGTCAGGTTCTCGGCCTTGTCGGCCGGTGGGATGTTCCAAGACTCATAGACGCCCCGCTGGCGGCGAATGGCGCGGTTCTGGTTCTGCCGCTTCAAGCCGCATTGAGGGTGCTCGGGATTGGTCGCAGGGTTGCGCCCTGGCTTCCCCTGAGGGCGGTGGTAGGTCCACTCCTCCTTGCACCATGCGCAGATCAGTTCAACAGCCTTCATCGCTACAGCAGCCAAGCCATTCCTCCTCAGTAAACAAAAAAGCCCCCGTTCACCTCGGGGGCCCTGAGAAAGCATCGAACAAATCAATTAACTCTGGCGATCAAGCCACTTCTCCAGATCGGCCGGGCGGCATCGCAGTGCCTGGCCCACCTTCCGGAACGGGATCTCCTCCCGCTGCCAGTTGCTGTACACCCAAGACCGGGGCTTCCGGAGGTAGGCCGCCACCTCGTCCACGGTCATCAATCTGCCGCTCACGCATCCCTCCCGTCCCGTCCGGTGGGCGGCTTCTCCGCCCGGCTCCGTCCGGTGCATCTCCAGGAGTACGCCGATCAACCAGTTGCGTCAACCATGTTTGCCGAACAGGTTGGTCATGCTAACTTCGTTCCATGAGTGAGCAGCACCAAGAGCAAGGCGGCCCCGTCGTCGCGCAGGAGATCGGTCCGTGGGTGGTTGAGATGCAGTGGCCGGAGGGGGTGACTCAAGGTGGGCCCGCTGTGCTGGTGGTGCGCCCCAGGGACAGGGAGAGCCCGCCCCTGGGCGGCATCAGCTCCACCGTCCTGCGCGAGATCGACTTCAAGGAAGCGGCCGAGAGGCTGCGCGCCAAGGTGGCGACTTCTGAGATGCGGACCCAGGTCCGCGAGGAGTACGAGGCGGGGCGTACTGAACGTCTCAGGAAGGCTCTGGCCCAGGGAGTGACGGATGAGTACCTGGCCATGCTGGCCAGTGCTTACGTCAACTACCTGAGCAGCGGCGGGAAGGGCCCACTGGCTCACCTTGCCGAACGCGTCGGCAAGAGCGAGTCCACGGTCAAGGGGCACCTCTGGCAGGCGCGGAAGAGAGGGCTGCTCATTGGGGCGCCGGGACGTGCTGGCGGCCTGCTCACTCTGAAGGCAACCACGATTCTGCTCGGCATCGTTCCGGTCGCCGAACGGATGGCCATCGTCGACGTAGCCGCAGAAGTCGCACAGGAGACGTCAACAGAAGAGGAGTAGCTAGTGACAAAGCGCGGAAACGGATTCGGGGGGACTCCGGTGGAGGTCCCGCGCAAGGGCAGACCCAACACCTGGGGCGTACGTGCGCCCCTTCACCTCAACCCGGCGACAGGAAAGAAGGAACGCCCCTGGATCGGGCGGGATTTCGCAACGAAGACAGAGGCCAGTCGAGCCCTGAACAAGTGGCTGACGGATCGCGAGGCCGGGGCGGTTGTTGCGCGATCGGACATGAAGCTCGGGGACTGGATAGACAAGTGGTTCGAGGGCCTTCGGGTCGAGGCGACGACCCGCGCAGGCTACGAGCCGAAGATCAGGCTGCACATCAAGCCGCACATCGGAACGAAGAAGCTCAAGGACGTCACTGATGACGACCTGGATGCGCTGTACCGGATGCTGGAAACGGCTCCGTGCCTCACGAACAAGGGCAAGCCTCTCGGGGCCAAGTCGGTTCGCCACGTCCACAACATCCTGTCCGGGGTGTTCGAGGCTGCGGTGACCAAGAAGCTGATCCCCACCAATCCGGCTGCCACTGCCAAGCCGCCGACCACCCGGCAGATCAAGGCGCAGCGGACCAAGTACGGCACGCTGGACGACGCCGCCACGGCCCGTTTCCTCGGAGGGATCTGGACGCCTTGTGGAAGGCGCGGGTGTGGGCCGCTGCACCACTGCACACGTGATGCGCCGCTGTGGACGACGTACACCACGACCGGTGTGCGGCGGAGCGAGGCGCTGGGGATGAAGTGGGACCTCATCCACTGGGACGAGTGCGCGATCGAGTTGGAGTGGGTCGTCGTCGAGGTGGGCAACAAGAGCGTTCTGCGACGCCTCACGAAGGACGGCGACGACAACGCCGTCATCTACGTGGATCAGGCGCTGATGAGCGTTCTCAAGGTCCAGTGGGAGCGTCAGCAGATGTGGAGGGAAAGGCTCGGGTCACGTTGGGTGGATCAAGGGCTTGTCTTCGCCCGTGATGGATACCGGCTCCGAGGGCAGGGAATCACGCCGGGAGGGCCGCAGGATGCCGGGCAGGTCAGTGCGCGGTGGCGGAGCACCAGGGCACGGCTGGAGCTTCCCGAGCGGTTCCGCATCCACGACTGGCGGCACAGCAAGGTCACGAACGATCTGGACGAGGGGGAGAACCCCGTGGAGGTCTCCGCGAACGTGAGGCATCACTCGCCCGGGTACACGATGGCCAACTACGGTCAGCGTCGAGTCGAAGGGGCCCGCAAGCTCGCTTCCGGGACTGCTCAGCGCATTGGCCTGGGGAGGATCGCATGAAGCGCCTGACGCGTTGGTCACGCCGTTGGTCATGGGTGCGGCCGACAGTCGGCATCGCCGCAGACCGGAGTAGTGGACCACGTGGGAACGGCCGGGGCCGCCACCCCCCACAGGAGAGGCCCCGGCCGTCACACGGCACGAACCGCGTGGCGGTCCGTACTCCCTACTGCGTCCCGGCTGCGTTTTCTGTCACACCTCACTGAGTCACCCGGTAGTTGCATGTTGTACAAACATGGACGTGCACCGGTTTCACGCCGTAGCGTGCAGTTTCGCGCCGTGCTGCGACCCACCACCGCAGCCGCCCCCGCGGAACCACCGCGAGCGGCGGTCCGGCGCGAGACCGCGAGAAGGACGGACCCGTGAGAGCCGCGCCCGACCAGGCGCAGAGGGGCACGCAGTGCTGGGGGAGGACGACGCTGAGCTGACCGCCGCCGTGCTCGCGGCGCAGGACGGGGACGAGACCGCGTTCCGTACTGTGTACCGCTCCGTGCACCCGCGGCTGCTCGGTTACGTACGTACGCTCGTCGGCGACCTCGACGCGGAGGACGTCGCGTCCGAGGCGTGGCTGCAGATAGCCCGCGACCTCGACCGGTTCAGCGGCGACGCGGACCGCTTCCGCGGCTGGGCCGCGCGCATCGCCCGCAACCGGGCCCTCGACCACATACGCATGCGCGGCCGCCGCCCCGCCGTCGGCGGCGACGAGACGGAGCTCACCGGCAGGCCCGCCGACGCGGACACCGCGGGCGAGGCCATGGAGTCGCTCGCCACGGACGCGGCGCTCGCGCTGATAGCCCAGCTCCCGCAGGACCAGGCGGAGGCCGTGGTCCTTCGCGTCGTCGTCGGCCTCGACGCGAAGAGCGCGGCCGAGACCCTCGGCAAACGCCCCGGAGCCGTCCGTACCGCGGCGCACCGCGGACTCAAGCGGCTCGCCGAGCTGATGGCCACCGACGCCGCCGCCGGGGAGCGGGGCCTCGGCGCCGTACCCCCGCAGCCGGACCCGCACGACCGTGCGACCCCGTCGCCCCCGTGTGTGACGCATTCGCGTACGCGGACGCAGAAGGACATGTGATGGCCGACGAGCAGGACAAGTGGCTGGACCGTGACGCGGCGGAGCGTTTGCTGCGCGGCGAGCGGCTCGACGGCATCGGTCATCGCGAGCGCGAACAGGCGGACGGCCTCGCTGCGGTGCTCGCCGCGCTGTCCGCGGCGAAGCCCGCGAAGACCGGCGCGGACGGTGAACTCCCCGGTGAGGACGGCGCGTTGGCGGCGTTCCGCGCGGCGCGCGGGGGCCGGACGTGGGCGTCGGCGCCGCGGGCCGAAACGGATGCGGGGGTTCGGGCGGCCGGGGTTACGGATGCGGCTGGTACTGCGGATGCGGCTGGTGTGACGGGTGCGGCCGGTACTGCGGGTGCGACGGGTGTGACGGGTGCGGTTGGTGGCACCGGTGTGACTGGTGCGGTCGGTAGTGCGGGTGCGACGGGTGAGGCCGGTAGCGCGGGTGCGGCTGGTGCGGCCCGTTCGGCGGGTGCGGCCCGTCCGGCGGGTGCGGCTGATGCGGCCCGTCCGGCAGGCGCGACTGGTGTGCCCCGTCCGGTCGGTGCGGCTGACGTGGCGAGCGCGGCTGGCGCGGCTGACGGGACCGGTGCTGTCGGCGTGACCGACGGGGTCGGTCCGGCTGACCTCGCCCATGGGGACGGCCCCGCCCACGTGACCGGTACCGCGAGCGGCGCGGACGACGCCGAGTCTGCCACCGGCACCGGCACCGGCACCGGCACCGGCAGCGCGGCGCCCACCCCCGCAGGCGTACGTCTCCACGTCGTCCCCGGCGGTGACCCCGGTCAGCCCGATCAGCCGGATCAGCCCGTACGGATCGGGCCGGGCGCGGCGGGTCCGCGGCCCGTGCGGTGGGGGCGACCCGTGCGGCTCGGGGCGGCTGCCGCGTTGGCCGCCTGCATGGTCGGCGGGGTCGCGGCGGCCGGTGCCGGAGTGATCCCGTCGCCGTTCCAGCGGGACGAGCGGAAGCCCGCGACCAGCGCGTCCCCCTCCCCGACGCCGAAGACGCCGCTCCGCTCGCCGTCGACCGACGCCCCCGCGCCGCCGGACGACGCCCCGGACGGCGAGAGCTCCCTGCCGCCCGACGCCACGTCCCCCACCCCGGACGAGAGCACGCCGCCGGACGACGGCGACGGCCCCGACCGCAAGGACAAGGGCGGCGACCGGGACCCCAAGGACCGGTCCGACCCGGGCGACGAGGCCGGCGGCGACCGGAAGGGCGACGCCAAGAAGTGGTACGAGCGCGCGGTCGCCCACTGCCGCGACTACCGCAACGGCGAGCTCGACAGCAGTCGGCGCCGCAGCCTGGAGCAGCTCGCGCGCGGCACCGAGCACCTGAGGGCGTTCTGCGACCGGATCCTCGGCGGTGGCGGCAAACACGACGCCGACCCCGGCAAGGGGAACGGCGGCGGCAACGGCAACGGCGGAAACGGCAACGGCGGCGGCAACGGGGACGACGACGAGGGCGGCGACTCCGGCGGCGGCCACCACGGGCCCGGTGGCGGGCGGCCCGGCGGCGGCTGGAGCGGCGGCGGCCACGTGCCGCCGGTCACCCTGCCCCACCAGCCGCGCCCGTCGACGTCGTACTCGGCCGACCCGGTCTTTTAGGGCCTGTCCGGGTATGTGACGCAGACCGCACCCGCGAGGTGTGACGTTTTCTGAATCGGCGGCGCAGTAAGTAGTGAGCCGACTGGTCATCGGCCCGCGCACGAGCCGGGGTTCCCCCCGTACCTACGGCTCCGTGCCATTGGCGCGGGCGGAATTCGTTCCCCCGATTCCGCCCGCGCCCTTAATTCCGACGGGACCGACCCACTTCCGACGGGAACAACCCGCGGAGCTCACCGGTAGATGACCACCCGGTCCCCGTTCTTCACCTGCTTGAACAGGCTCGCGATCCGCTTCTTGTCCCGCACGTTCACGCACCCGTGCGACGCGCCGTTGTATCCGCGCGCCGCGAAGTCGGACGAGTAGTGCACGGCCTGGCCGCCGCTGAAGAACATGGCGTACGGCATCGGCGTGTCGTACAGCGTCGACACATGGTGCCGGGACTTCCAGAACACCTGGAACTCGCCCTCGCGCGTCGGCGTGTACTCCGAACCGAAGCGCACGTCCACCGTCGTGAGCGCCTTGCCGTCGATCATCCACGTGAGCGTGCGGCTCTTCTTGCTGATGCACAGCACGCGCCCGGTCAGACACCGCTCGTCGGGCTTCGCGGGCGGCATGCCGCCGTCCGGGTAGAGCTCGGACCGCGTCGGCTCGTGCGTCATCCGCAGGAGCCGCTCCCAGGTGCGGGTGTCGGTCTCGCCGGTCGGCCTGAGCCCCCGCTTGCCCTGGAAGCCCTTGACCGCGGCCGCCGTCGCCGGACCGTACGTACCCGTCGGGGACCGCAGGAACCAGCTGAGCTGCCGCAGCCGCGCCTGGAGCTCGCGGACCAGCTTGCCCTGCTTGCCCTGGGCGAGGAGGACCGGTCCCGGCGGGGGAGGAGGCGGCGGCGTCGCCTTCGGCCGGGTCGGCGGTGTCGTCGGCGTCGGTGTCGAGGGCAACTCGGCCCGCGACACCGGGGACTTGATCTTCGGTGTGGGGGAGCGCGTGTACGTGGGCTCCGGCTGGTCCGGCGAGGACCGGGCGGGTGGCGCCTTGTCGCCGCTGGACCCGGCGCCGTCCCTGCTGTCACTCCTGCCGCCGCCGTCCCGCCCCGCCGTGTCGACTGCCTGCGCCGTGCACCCGCACGCCAGGGCCAGGGCGACGACGGCGCCCGCCGCCGCGCGCCCCCGGGCTATCGCACCCCTGTTCATCGCATCCCCCATGTCACGCCACTGTCACTGCACTGGACAACTCCCTCTGAAGTCTTGCCCATTGGGGCGTGGATTGGGAACCGGGCCTCAGTGGTGCCAGGCCGAGCCGTTGACGTTGTGGATCATGCGCTGGAGCACCTTCAGGGCCCGTACGTACTCCTCGTCGTCGATGCCCTCGTGGATCTCCTGCCGGGTCTCCTGCTGCCGCGCGGCGACCTTCCGCTGGAGCTCCGCGCCCTCGGCGGTGATGTGCAGCTTGCCGTCGGCGTCCTGCGTGAGGAGCTCGCGGCGGATCAGGGCGTCGGTGCTGTGCTCGATGCCGCCCGCGCCGAACTCCAGGTAGCCGCTCAGGACGTCGATGACCTCCTTGCGGTCGCGGCCGTCGTCGTGGCCGATGACCTGGTTGAGGACCCACCACTGCGGCTGGGTGAGCCCGTACTCGGCGAGCATCGTGCGGATGTGCTGCACGACGGACTGCCCCGCCGTGGAACTCCAGTACCCGATGGGCTGGTTGACCAGGTCGGCGTCGCTGTGGGAGGGGGTGAAGGGGGCCTTGGTGGCGTTCGTGTTCGTCATGGGTACGAACGTAGGACCTCAAGTTTGATTGAGGTCAACGGCCGCCTTCAAGTGATCCATGACACTCTCCGCGTATGCCATCAGCCCCGTTCCGTCCCGGCCCGCCCACGCCACATACCCGTCCGGGCGGATCAGGAAGAGCCCGGTCCCGTATGCGGTGATGCTCTCCGCCCGTCGTGCGCGCACCAACTCACCACCCGAATGGGGGAGTTCGGTGTCCTGGCCCACCGCGAGCAGCGTGAAGTGCGGGCCCCGCAGCGCGTCGAAGACCCGGCCGGTGCCGAGCGCGCCGTCCGGGGCGCGGTCGCCCGCCCGCAGGGCGTCGTCCGGCAGGCCCTGCCGGGTCTCGGCCGAGAGGGACGACGTGCGGTAGCCCAGGCCGAGCTGGCGCGTGGCGGCGCCGCGCCGGGCGGTGCCCCGGTGGATGCCGGTCGACAGGTTCAGCATCTCGGCGGCGACGGGGCGGCGCTCCTCCTCGTACGTGTCGAGCAGCGCGTCGGACGCGCCGTGCCGCAGCACCGCGCCGAGCTTCCAGCCCAGGTTGTACGCGTCCTGCACGCTGGTGTTGAGGCCCTGGCCGCCCGCGGGCGAGTGCACGTGCGCCGCGTCGCCCGCGAGGAAGGCGCGACCCGCGCGGAAGCGGTCCGCGAGCGCAGCCCGCGGCCGGAAGTCCGAGGCCCAGCGCACCTCCGTGACGTCCTCCGCGGCGAGGTGGGTGTGGGCGGCGACGGCCTTGCGGACGCCGTCGGGCGACGTGTCGGGCGCGGTGCCGTCCGGGAACTGGGCGACGAACTGGAAGTCAGGGATGCCGGGCAGCGGGCAGATCGCGGCGAAGCCGGTGCGCTCGTCGCCGTCCGCGGGCGGGAACATGTGCCAGTTCACGCGGTCCAGGGCCGGCTCGGCGACGCGGATGTCGGCGACCAGGACGGGCTTCGGGTCGACCTCCTCGCCCGTCATGCCGATCCCGAGCGCGCGGCGCACCGTGGAGCGCCCGCCGTCGGCCGCGACCGCGTACGCCGCCCGCACGGCCGTGCCGTCCGCCAGGCTCACCGTGACCCCGTCCGCGTCCTGGTCGAGCCCCGTCACCTCCGCGCCGAAGCTGACCGTGCCGCCGAGCTCCGTCAGGCGTGCGTACAGGATCTCCTGCGTGCGCCACTGGGGGACCATCCACGGTGCCGTGTACGGCGCGGAGTCCGTCGCCTTGGGCTCGTCGAACATGCGCTGCTCGCCCTGGCGCACCCCGTCCCGCCACACCATGCCGACCGGCATGGGCCCGCCCGCCGCGAGCATCGCCTCCGCCACGCCCAGGTCGTCGAGGACCTCCAGGGTGCGGGGCTGGATGCCCTTGCCGCGCGAGCCGGGGAAGAGCCGCGGGGCGCGCTCCAGGACCAGGGCGCGGACGTCCCGCCGCGCCAGGTCACAGGCGAGGGCGAGCCCGGTGGGTCCGGCCCCCACGATCACGACGTCGGCCGTTGCGACGTCAGCGTCCTTAACGTTGTTAAGTTCCATGCCTCCGAGGCTGCACTTAACGGCGTTAAGTTGTCAACCCCTAACGGTGTTAAGTTGTCTGCGTGGCTACGACACGACTGGACCGGCGGCGGGTGGCGTGCGTCGCCCTCGACCTGCTGAACGAGACCGGCCTCGACGGCCTGACCCTGCGCGCGATCGCCAAGGAGCTCGACGTCAAGGCCCCGGCGCTGTACTGGCACTTCAAGGACAAGCAGGCGCTGCTCGACGAGATGGCGACGGAGATGCTGCGCCGCATGACGCCGGAGCTCGAAGGCGAGCCGGACGCCGACTGGGAGAGCGCTCTCACGGCGGCGATGCGGAGCCTGCGCCGCCACCTCCTGCGCTACCGCGACGGCGCGAAGGTCTACAGCGGCACCCACTTCACGGGCACGACGTACGCCACGCCGATGGAGGCGCAGCTGCACCGGCTCACCCGCCAGGGCTTCGCGCCGGGCAGGGCGGCGCGTGCCCTGGTGACCGCGTACAGCTACACCATCGGCTACGTCATCGAGGAGCAGGCCATGGGCCCCGACCCCGAGGACGGGCCCGGCGGGTACGACCTCGCCGACCGCGCCGAGCGCCTGAAGGACTTCCCCCTGACGGCCGCCGCGGGCGACGAGATGTTCCGCGGGTTCGAGGACGGGTTCGAGGAGGGGCTCGCCGCGGTGGTGGCGGGGATCGGGGCGACGCTCCGGGGCGGCCCGGGGGCGTGACCGCGCCCCGGGCCGTCCCCCTCAGGGATTCCCTACGACCGCCCCTTGCGCACCGCCCGCGTCACCACCGGCGGCAGCAGGTCCGCCGCGAGCCGTCGTGCGCGGGACCGGGTGCCGGTGCGGTCCGGCTGCGCCGGGACGGCCGCGAGGGGGGCGGGGTCCGCCGGGCCGGGCGGACGGTAGTGCCGCGAGCGCGGGAAGGCCGGCGGCGGCATGCCCTTCTTGGACTTGACCCGGACGATCCGGTGGCCCGCCGCCTCCTGGACGCTCAGGTGGCAGTCGTCCCGCTCCCGCACCATGGCGAGGAGCTCCTCCTGCACGGGCCCGGGGTCGGCCCACGTCCCGTACAGCTTCTGCGTGCTGAGGCAGATGGGCTTCAGGCCCCGGTTGAGCACGGCCTCCCAGGCCGCGATGGACACGCCCGGCGTGTGCTCCGAGCGGAAGTCGTCGAGGACGACGACGCCCTCGGGGAGCAGGGTCTCGTACGCGGCGCCGATGTCGCCGTGCACGTGCTCGTACAGGTGCGAGGCGTCGACGTGCACGAACCGGCAGGAGTCCGGGGCCACTTCGTCCGGGACGACGGAGCTCGGGCCGCGCAGGACGCGCGGCAGCTCGTCGTGGAACGAGAGGTAGTTCCGCTCGAACGCCTGCTTCGTCAGGGTCGGATAGGACTTCGTCGACTCGGCCTTGTTGGCGCCGTCCGGCGCCTCGTTCTCGAACAGGTCGCAGACCGTGTACTCCTCGTCGGCCTGTTGATGGTGGCCGATGAGAATCGCGCTCTTGCCCAGGTAGACGCCGATCTCCAGAAGATCGCCGCGTACGCCCCGCGATTCCTGTCCCGTCAGGAACCAGTCGAAAAGCAGCTGGTCGAGCGGGGGAAACCAGCCGGGAACGTCCTTGAGCTCGTGGGGAAGCATGGCAGTGTCGTGCGCAGCAGGCATGGGGGGATATCGCTCTCGTTCGCGGACGCGATTTCCCGGGACGCTAGGGGGTCGTTCCCGGCACGGTCAAGGCGCGCCCCGCAATGCCGCTTCCGGCCACAGGGGAAAACTCCGCGAGGTGAATTCGAGGTGAACGAGACCTCGATTTCCGCCTTACGGGGACGGGGTGCGCGGATTCTTCCTTACGGGGACGGGGCGCGCGGAAGGGGTTCGGGCACCCCGCCCGCGCACCCCGTCCACGCGCCCCGTCCGCGCACTCCGTGCCGCTCGTCAGCCCAGCGCCGCCCGCTTGATCGACCGCGCCCGCCGCGCCACCTTCCGCACGGCCGCGTTGCGCGGGATGAACGCCAGCTGTACCGGGATGCCGCCCGGCAGCGCCAGCGACGTCAGGCGGCGCTTCTTGAAGTACCGCCACGTGCGGTCGTCGAGGTGGGCGGTGAGATACCGCTCCACGGCCGGGCGCAGGCTCGGGTAGATCTTCGGCTGCATGGCGAAGCCCACGGCCCGCACCAGGCCGGTCAGGGCCCCTGGGTCGGGGCGCGGGCCCTGCCGCTCGACGGCGGCCCTGTCGGTGACGTCCGGCAGCAGCGCGTCGACCAGGGTGACCGGGATGCGGTTGCTGTTCTCGTACGGCTTCAGGCGCTCCAGGAGCAGCTCCGTGCCGATGCGGGCCACCGGCAGGTCGTAGAAGGCGGACGCGGTGAGCAGGGCCGTCGAGAAGCAGCCGACGACGAGCGCGGGCCGCATCCGCTGGTAGAGGACCTCCGCGAGCACCGGCGTGTCCAGGACGGTCAGCTCGACGCCGAGCCGCTCGGCCTCCAGCTCCAGCTGCCGCGACCAGCGGGCCGGTGCCGTCGGGTGCGGCTTGAAGACCACGCGCGTGTGGCCGAGGGCGGCGACGGCGCCCAGCATCCGGCTGTGCAGGTCCTCCTCTTCCTCGGCGGTGAGGATGTTGAGGGCGGACAGATACTGCCCGAGCAGCAGCGCCGGCTCGGACACCTGCGGCAGGGCGTCGAGGATGCCCGACTCGGCCTCGCTGTCGGCGAGTTCGCCGAGGACCTTCAGGAAGTCCTCGGTCGGTACGACCTCGGGCGCCACGCCGAACTCGGTGAGCAGCATCGGCGTGAGCCCGGGCACCAGGTCGAGGTGGAGCAGGCGGCGTACGCGCGTGCCGACGAGCGGGTCCAGCTTGCTGCGGGTCGGGCCGTAGCTCATCAGGCCGTCGGCGTACACGTCGACGGGCGCGCCGTTGAAGATCCGGGCGATGGCGAGCGCCGGGTTGACCTGGATCGACTCGACGGCCAGCTCGACCTGGTCGTCGCCGAGGTGCCAGGCGAGCCGCAAGTACCGCTCCCACAGCGGAAGATCGTCGCCGCGCGGCGACCAGCCGCCCGGGTGGAACGGCGAGATGGCCTCGTTCCACGAGAGCACGTCGTCGAAGCGGGCGCGCAGCTTGTCGAAGCCGGGCATCGTGTCGACGGACGGCGTCGTCTCGGGCGTCGCGGCGTTGTTGGCGATGAGCAGGACGCGCCGGTCGGCCGGGGCGAAGCGGTCGGTGTCCAGGGCGGCGGCGAGGGTGGCGATGCCGTACAGCGTGGACGCGAAGAAGATCTGCGTGGTGCGGCGGCTGCCGTCGGGGCGCGCGGCGGCGAGGGCGGCGGCGTGCGGGTCGCGCACCGGGGATCCGGCGGGGCTCACGCGGCCACCTCCCCGGGGGCGACCGAGCGCCGGCGCAGGCGCCGCAGGCGCGTGGCCCGCTGCATGTCCATGGAGTTCAGGGCCTCCTCCAGGACGCCCTGCGGCATCCGCTTCAGCGCGGCCGCGCTCAGCGTCTTCAGTTTCCGTGCCACGGCGGGCTCGAACCTCTCGATGGATCCCAGGTGGTGGGAGATGATCGCGCAGTACGTACGGACGGCCTTCGGGAGCAGCAGGGCCGCGTCGCGGTCCTCGGCCGTCTCCCGCACCACCTGGTCGAACGCCTTGATGAAGTCCAGCTGCCGTACGTCACCGATCTGCGTGAGCGAGGACGCCACGCCGCGCCGGTAGAACACGCCGAGAAGCCCGACCGCGGCGAAGGTCTCCGCCTCCCGGTGCAGGCGCCAGATCCACGGCCGGTCCTCGGCGGTGCGCAGGCCGTGCGTGAAGTGGAGCAGGCCCTTGTCGAGCAGGCGGCGGTGGTAGATGCCCGCCCACGCGAAGGCGTAGTCGACGGACGTGGAGCGGTCCGCGGGCAGTATCACGTCGCGCGGATTCAGGACGGTGCCGCGCACGCCGTGCGGGACGCGGTGCACGCTGCGGGCGCGCGCCGTGCACTGCACGTGGTCGGTGCGCAGGAAGTCGCAGCCCAACTCATCGATGGACGCGAGCAGTTGCTCGTAATATCCGGGCGCGAGCCAGTCGTCGCCGTCGAGGAACGTGACGTACTCGCCGCGTGCCGCGTCCAGGCCCGTGTTGCGGGCGGTGGCCAGGCCCCCGTTCTGTTCGTGTCTGAGATGCACGGCCCCCGGTAGTTCGCGCGCCGCGCGCTCCAGGATGTCCGGCGTCCCGTCCGTCGAACAGTCGTCGACGAGAATGAATTCGAAGTCTCTCCGCGCGTTCGCACGCAGGGACTTCAAGGTGTCGGGCGCGTATTGCTGCACGTTGTAGAACGGCACGATGACGGAGAGCTTAACCACGTGCGAGACGTTAGGTGTCGGCCCGGCATTCGTCTTGACCGACGGTGGGATGTCAGGTGAACGAAGCGTGGCGGAATGGTTAACCGGGCTCCGTCCGCCCCTGCCGTCACCCGTTTGCGCTGCCGATTCGCCATTCGTCGGCACGCTGTTAACCGTTTGTTGCACCTGAGTTGGGCCTTCAATCGAAATGGGTTCCTAGCGTCTTCGACGTGCCAGTAAGCAACAAGACGACGCGGGTCGCCGTGCTCGCCGACTCCGACACCCGGTGGAAGTGGGGCGCTCTCACCGCGAGCCGCCTCGCGGGCGCCGAGCCCGGCTCCACCGAGGTCCATCTCGACGGATTCCTGCTGCGCGGCCGGGCCACGCCCACGCCCCGCCAGCTCCAGGAGGTCGGGGTGCGCGCGGACAGCCTGCGCGAGGTCACGGCCATCGAGTTCCTGAGCGCCATGGAGGACCAGGGGGCGGAGTACGACCTCCTCGTGCTCGCCCTCGTCGGCGGCGGCGTCCAGGCCGTCCTGCACGGACTCGCCCGCGCCTGGTCCGGCACCCGCCGCCGCCCCGTCGTCGTCACCGGCTACGTCGGCGTCGTCTACGAGAAGCTCGCCGACGGCCTGCTCCTTCGGCACGGCGCGGACGTCGTCCTCGCCAACTCCCGCCAGGACGCGGAGCGGTTCCGCGCGGTGTACGAGGGGGTGGGCGCCGAGGCGTCGAGCGTCGTGGAGGCCGCCCTGCCGTTCCTCGGCGGCGCGCCGTACGCGCCCCGCGACCCGTCCGCCCCACAGCAGGAGCGCGGCCCCTACACCGTGGTCTTCGCCGCGCAGCCCTCCGTGCCGGAGAAGCGCGCCGACCGGATCCACCTCCTGGACCGCCTCATCGGGCACGCCCGGCGCCACCCCGACCGCGAGGTCCTGCTCAAGCTGCGCAGCAAGCCCGGCGAGCACACCACGCACATCGAGGAGCTGCCGTACCAGAAGCTGGTCAAGGGCATGGAGCCGCCGCCCAACTTCCGCCTCGTCTACGGGCACATGGGCGAGGTCCTCGACCGCACCGACCTGCTCGTCACCGTCAGCTCCACCGCCGCGCTCGAAGCGCTGCACCGGTGCGTCCCGACCGCCGTCCTCACCGACTTCGGCATCCGTGAGGCGCTCGGCAACCACGCCTTCATCGGCTCCGGGTGCCTCGCCTCCTGGGACCAGCTGGACGCGGGGCACGCGCCGGAGCCCGACCCCGCGTGGGTCGCCCGGCAGGGGGTCGCCGCCGACGGGACGTACGCGACGGCCTTCGACGCGGCGCGCGAGCGGGTCGCCGAGCTCGCCGGGCAGGCCCGCGGCACCGGGCTCCCGCCGCTGCGGCCGTACTACACCCGCACCACCGCGCCCGGCTATCTGCCCGGCATCCTCGCCCGCCACCACCTCGGCCTCGACGGCGCGCCGCTGCCCGGCGCCCCCGCCGCCGACCGCGACCCGGGCCCGGTGCGCCAGGCCGTGCGCAGCGCGGCCCGCGGCGCCTACCGGCACGGTGTGCAGCGCGTCGCGCCGGTCATCCGGCGGATGGGCGAGCTGTGATCCCGCCGGACGCGGACGGGCGAGCCGCGATCCCGCCGCAGGGCCGCGCCCGGCCCGCCGAGCCGAGCCCCGCGCCCGGCACCCCTGAGACCCCGGGAACCCCCGACGCACCAGGCCCTGAAGGAGCCGCCATGTCCAACCCCCGCCCAGAGACCGCGCCGGCGCGCCGTGTCCTCGCCGTCATCCCCGCGCGCGGCGGATCCAAGGGGGTGCCCGCGAAGAACCTCGCGCCGGTCGGCGGGGTCCCGCTCGTGGCCCGCGCGGTCCGTGCGTGCACCGCGTCCCCGCTGGTCACCGACGTCGTCGTGTCCACGGACGACACGGTGATCGCCGAGACGGCCCGCGCGGCGGGCGCCGAGGTGGTGCTTCGCCCCGCGGCCATCGCGGGCGACACGGCCACCAGCGAGGCGGCGGTCCTGCACGCCATGGACGCGCACGAGGAGCGGCACGGCCGGGCGGTGGACGTGGTCCTCCTCGTCCAGTGCACGAGCCCCTTCATCACCCGCGAGGACGTCGACGGCATCGTCGACGCGATCGTGGCGGGCGGCGCGGACACGGCGCACACGGTCGCGCCCTTCCACGGCTTCATCTGGCGCGACGCGGGCGACGAGCCGCCCGCCATCGAGGGCGAGCGCACCGCGGCCGAGGGCGGCACCACCACGGTCGTCACCGGCACCGTCACCTCCGGCGGCTACGGCGTGAACCACGACAAGTCGTTCCGCCCGCGCCGCCAGGACCGCCCCCAGGACCTCCTGGAGACCGGCGCGGTGTACGGCATGGCGGCGCCCGGCTTCCGCGAGCACAAGCACCGCTTCTTCGGCCACACCGAACTGGTGCGGACCGACCCCGCGCGCGTCCTCGAGATCGACGACCCGCACGACCTGGCCCGCGCCCGCGCCCTGGCCCCGCTCTTCGACGCGGTCCGCGCCGGGGACCAGGCCGCCCTTCCCACCCGCGACGACATCGACGCGGTCGTACTCGACTTCGACGGCACCCAGACGGACGACAAGGTGCTGATCGACTCCGACGGACGGGAGTTCGTCACCGTGCACCGCGGTGACGGCCTCGGCATCGCCGCCCTGCGCAGGTCGGGCCTGACGATGCTGATCCTGTCCACGGAACAGAACCCGGTCGTCGCCGCGCGTGCACGCAAGCTCAAGATCCCCGTGCTGCACGGCATCGACCGCAAAGACCTCGCACTGAAGCAGTGGTGCGAGGAGCAGGGCATCGCTCCCGAGCGCGTGCTCTACGTCGGCAACGACGTCAATGACCTCCCGTGCTTCGGCCTCGTCGGCTGGCCCGTGGCGGTCGCGAGCGCCCACGACGTCGTGCGCGGCGCCGCACGCGCGGTCACCACCGTCCCCGGCGGTGACGGCGCGATCCGAGAGATCGCCGCCTGGATCCTCGGCCCCTCCCTCAACAGTTAAGGACAGTTCCTGCCATGAGCACTACGGCCTCCAACAACCGCCTGCGCACGCTCGGTTCCAAGACCGCCGGGCCCGGCCACTCCGTCTACATCACGGGTGAGATCGGCATCAACCACAACGGCGACCTGGAGAACGCCCTCGCGCTCATCGACGTGGCCGCCGACGCGGGCTGCGACGCGGTGAAGTTCCAGAAGCGCACGCCGGAGATCTGCACGCCGCGCGACCAGTGGGACATCGAGCGCGACACCCCCTGGGGCCGCATGACGTACATCGACTACCGCCACCGCGTGGAGTTCGGCGAGTCCGAGTACCAGGCCATCACCGAGCACTGCAAGAAGCGCGGCATCGACTGGTTCGCGTCCCCGTGGGACACCGAGGCCGTCGCCTTCCTCGAGAAGTTCGACGTGCCCGCCCACAAGGTCGCCTCCGCGTCCCTGACGGACGACGAGCTGCTCCGCGCCCTGCGCGCCACGGGCCGCACGATCATCCTCTCGACCGGCATGTCGACCCCGAAGCAGATCCGCCACGCCGTCGAGGTCCTCGGCTCCGACAACATCCTGCTCTGCCACGCCACGTCGACGTACCCGGCGAAGGCCGAGGAGCTCAACCTGCGCGTGATCAACACGCTCCAGGCCGAGTACCCGAACGTCCCGATCGGCTACTCCGGCCACGAGACGGGCCTGCAGACCACGCTCGCCGCCGTCGCCCTCGGCGCCACCTTCGTCGAGCGCCACATCACGCTCGACCGCGCGATGTGGGGCTCCGACCAGGCCGCGTCCGTGGAGCCGCAGGGCCTCACGCGCCTGGTCCGCGACATCCGCACCATCGAGGCCTCGCTCGGCGACGGCGTCAAGAAGGTGTACGAGTCCGAGCTCGGCCCGATGAAGAAGCTGCGCCGCGTGGCGGGCGTCGTCGCGGAGGCCGACGCGGCCGACCGCGAGCCGGTCGCCGTCTGAGCCGCCCGGGCTGTCCGAGCCGTCCGGCTCTGCTCGCCGGCGGGCGCTCCCGGTCGCGCCCGCCGGCCCCCGGCGCCCCCGGGAGCGCGCCGGTGCCGCTCCCGCACCCGCGTTCCCGGGCGGCCACCCGCCCCACCTGTCGCTCGCCCCGCCCCATCCCGCACGGGAGGACCCATGTCAGCACGGAGCGCGCGCCGCGCCGCCGCGAAGGCACCGCACGGCACGCTGGCGTTCGTGGAGTCGCCGGTGCAGTTGCTCAACGTCCTGGAGTGGGCGTACGCGGCGGGCGAGGCCCGCACGGCGGGGGACCGGGAGCACCCCCTGGCCCCGGGCGAACTGACCCTGGTCGTCCTGTCCCCGACCGACCCCATGACCCGGGGCCAGCTGCGCCGCATGGCGGAACTGGCGCGCGGCGAGGGCATTCAGGTGCGCTGGGAGGAGGCGCGGGGCGGCACGACGGCGCCGTTCCACACGATCGGCGGCCTCGCGGCCCCGCTGCGCCGCGCGTCGCGGATAGTGATCGGCGACCCCTTCTCCCGCTACGTGCAACTCCTGCTCACCATCACCCGCGCCCGGGACCTGGTCGTCGTCGACGACGGCACGGCCACGATGGAGTTCGTCACCCAGCTGGCGCGCGGGGAGCGCCTGACGCGCTGGCACCGCAGGGGCGGCCGCCCGAGCCCCCGGGACATGGTCTTCATGCCGGTCTCGTCCTCGGCCCGCCGCCGCCTCACCCCGAGCCCCAAGGGCCGCCGCCGGGTCGAGGTCTTCTCGTCCATGCCCATCGACTCGGCGCCCGACGGGGTGCGGGTCACCGTGAACTCCTTCGCGTGGACGCGGGCCCGCTTCGGCCCGCCGCGCATCACCAAGGGCGCGGACCTGGTCGGCACGTCCCTGGTGGAGACGGGCGTGGTGGACCTCGACCGCTATGTGGAGGCGGTGGCCGCGCTCGCCCGCACGCACGGGGCGGCGCGCTACTTCGCGCACCGCCGCGAGAGCGCCGAGAAGCTGCACCGCCTGGCCGTGGAGACCGGTCTCCAGGTGGTCCGCCCCGACCTCCCCCTGGAACTCATCGCCCGCCGCGGCCCCATCGGCCGCACCATCCTCAGCTTCCCCTCCACCGTCGTCCACACCCTCCCTCTCGCCCTCTCCGGCACGGAGGTCAGGGTCGCGGTCATGGACATCGACCCGACCTGGCTGACGGACACGGCGTCACCCCGGGCACAGGGCTTCCTGTCGGGCGTCACGGGAACGGCCCGGGACGTACAGCGCCTCGCGTCGATGGCGACCCCGCCCACGATGCCCGCCCTACCGCCCCAGCCGACCCGCCAGGCGGCGGCACCGGCGTAGGACGACCCTCGGCACGGCCATCCGTAGGCGCGGCGCCGCTCAACGGCCCGCCGGCGCGGACGGCACGGTGAAGCCCGGCGGCGGCACGGGAACCTTGCCGACGCCCCGGCCGGGCGTGGGGTTCGGGTCCTCGGTGGGGGTGGGACTCGGCGTCACGAGGGGCTCGGACCGCCACCTGCCGTCGCGGCAGACCATGCTCAGGACCGCCGTGGGCACCGCCCACTCGCCCTCGTCGACGCAGGGCGCTCCCTTGTCCGGGCTCATGCTCCAGTCCCACTCCTTGTGCCTGCCGTTCGGGACGCACGCGAGAGGGGAGCCGTGGCGGGTCACGCCCTCGTCGTCGTCCGGCCCGCACGTCGGGCCGCCCACGCCGCTGTCCGGGTCCCGGCGAGGGGTCATGGTGACCGTGGGCGTCGGCTTCTCCGGGGTGGGCTCGGTCTCGGAGCAGGCCGAGTCCGTGGGCGGCGGTACCGGTTCGGGGCCGACGCGGTAGCAGACCACGAACCTGCCGCCCTCGCCGCCACGGCTCGGCGACGCAGAGGCACCGGCGTCCACGCCGTCGACGCCGCACGCGGTCAGGGCCAGCAGCGCCGTCGTACCACTGAGGGCCAGGAGCAGCGCGGGGTGCGGGCGGCGTCCGCTCATGGGGCGATGCTAGAGGGGTGTGCGGGCCGGTGGGAAGGACACCGGCCCGCACGGTCCGCCGCACCGGTGGGGCAACCGGCGGCACGCGGCGGACAGCCCTGCGCCCGTCCCGCGGGGAGGCTGCGGTCGGGGCGCGGGCGGCCAGGGGGCTCCGCGCTCACGGAGCCTGAACCGGGCCGCACACCCGTACGTTCGGAGAAGGACGCCGAGCGGATTGCACCGGATTTCGGCGGCGCCCGCGCGCAGGCGCCGTACGCGGCGAGCGGCGCCCCCAACGGCCCTGTTCACCCGCCGTTGACCAGCCATTGATCGGTACCGGCGAGGATCGGACCCAGGCACCGCGCCTTCCCCCCTTGGCTGGTGCCGTCAGCCTGCGCGCCGCGCCGCCGTGCGCCGACCCGGACGCGTCCGGGACCCACTTGTTGTGTCCCAGCCCGGACATCGGCGACGCGGCCGCAGGCCTGGCCGTACGGGCGGCGTTTGCGGAGGCCGACGTCGGACACCCGTCCGTACATCCGTCCGCACGCGCATCCCCGTACCGGAGTCTGCCCGTCAGCCGCTTGGCGGGCGGATCGTCACTCCTCCACCTCAAGGATGACCCTGCACCCACAGGTTGAGTCCGCTGACCTGCAATGATCGCTCTCCGCAGGGAGGAGGTAACTATTCCTCATACCCTCCGTACGAAGCGGACATGCGCTCGGGGGCCACTTTTCTTACCTCAATCTGGCTGAACTTTTGTTGATCGAGGCTTAGTTGACCCGTTCATCGCCTTACCCTTCACAGGGTGAACCAACTGATGTCCCGCGAGTCTGAATCCGAAGACGCGTCCGAAGGCGCCGGGGCCACGCCCCCCGGAGCGCCGGCCGGCGCCCAGGCGCCGGCCCTGCCCGGCACGCTGCCCGAGGCGCTCCGCGCCGAACTCATCGCCTTCCGGCGCGACTTGCACATGCACCCGGAGCTGGGCAACCAGGAGTTCCGTACGACATCGGCGCTCAAGGCACGCCTGGAGAAAGCGGGCCTCGCCCCCCGCGTACTCGGCTGCGGCACCGGACTCATCTGCGACATCGGCGACATCCCGGCCCTCGACGGGCGCCCCGTGCTCGCGCTGCGCGCGGACATCGACGCCCTGCCCATCCCGGACACGAAGCGGGGCGTGCCGTACCGCTCCACCGTCCCCGACCGCGCCCACGCCTGCGGCCACGACGTCCACACGACCGTCGTCCTCGGCGCCGGACTCGTCCTCGCCGACCTCGCCCGGCAGGGCCGGCTCCCGCAGCCGGTGCGGCTGATCTTCCAGCCCGCCGAGGAGGTGCTGCCCGGCGGGGCGCCCGACGCCATCGACAGCGGCGCCCTCGACGGCGTCGGCCGGATCATCGGCGTGCACTGCGACCCGCGCGTCGACGCCGGGCGCATCGGCCTGCGGCACGGCCCCATCACGTCCGCGTGCGACCGCCTCGAGGTCTCCCTCGACGGGCCGGGCGGCCACACCGCCCGGCCCCATCTGACCGTCGACCTCGTCACGGCCGCCGCCAAGGTCGTCACGGACGTGCCCGCGCTCGTGGCCCGCCGCGTCGACGCCCGCTCGGGGCTCTCCATGACGTGGGGCCGCATCGAGGCGGGCCACGCGTGCAACGTGATCCCGCAGCACGCCGAGCTCTCCGGCACCATCCGCTGCCTCGACCTCGGCGCCTGGCGGCAGGCCCCCGACCTCGTGCACGCCGCCGTCCAGGAGGTCGCCGACCTGTACCGCGCCAAGCTGGAGATCAACTACGTGCGGGGCGTGCCGCCGGTCGTCAACGACCCGGCCGTGACCGACCTGTTGAGGGACGCCATGGCCGCCCGCCGGGGCGCCGAGGCCGTCGAGGGCACCGAGCAGAGCCTGGGCGGCGAGGACTTCTCCTGGTACCTGGAGCACGTGCCGGGCGCCATGGCCCGGCTCGGCGTCCGCACGCCGGGCGAGCGCACGGTCCGCGACCTCCACCAGGGGGATTTCGACGCCGACGAACACGCCATCACGGTGGGCGTGGAACTCTTCACGGCCGCCGCGCTCCTCGACGCCACATCGCGTTCTTCCTGACGGAAGGATTCCGCGTATCAGGCACCGCCACGAATCGATAACGGCCGCCGCCCGACCCGTTCCCCTCCCTTTCTACGCGCGTTAATGTGCGCCGAAATCAGCGCCCACGACGGTGCGTTGGGGAACGTAAGGGGTGCGTCCAGTGCTTCCAGTACGTCCAGAGAAACCAGTGGCCCGGCTGTTCGTGGCGGCAGCCGCCCTCGCCCTGCTGGCCACCGCCTGCGGTGAGACCAGCGGCGACGCCGCCAAGGACGACGATGACGGTGGCGGCGGCAAGAAGGGCGGCTACCGGGGCAAGGGCATCGGTCTCGCCTACGACATCGGCGGCCAGGGCGACCAGTCCTTCAACGACGCCGCGCACTCCGGCTATCAGCGCGCCCGCAAGGACTTCAGGATCGGCGGCGTCGACATGGAGCCGGGCGACGGCGAGTCGAGCGCCGACAAGACCCAGCGCATCGAGGAGCTCGCCCGGCAGGGCTACGACCCGGTGATCGGCGTCGGCTTCATCTACGCGCCCGCCATTCAGGACGTCGCGAAGAAGTACCCGAACACGACCTTCGGCATCATCGACGACAACACCGTCAAGGCCGACAACGTCGCCGACCTCGTATTCCACGAGGAACAGGGGTCCTATCTCGCCGGGGTCGCCGCGGCGCGGACGACCAAGGCCAAGCACGTCGGCTTTATCGGCGGCGTCGACATTCCGATCATTCATAAATTCGAGGCCGGGTTCGTACAGGGCGTGAAGTCGGTCGACCCGAAGATCAAGATCGAGAAGCGGTATCTGACCGAGAAGCCCGAAGAGGGCGGGTTCGCGAGCCCGGACAAGGGGCAGGACGCCGCGAGCGGTCAGCTCGAAGCCGGCGCCGACGTGCTCTACCACGCGGCCGGGCTCTCCGGCCAGGGCGTGATCCAGGAAGCCGGTTCGCAGCACAAGTGGGCGATCGGCGTCGACTCCGACCAGTACAAGCAGAAGGCCCTCGGCAAGTACAAGAAGTACATCCTCGGCTCGGCCTTCAAGGACGTCGGCGGCGCGGTGTACGACCTGACGAAGTCGGTCGTACGGGGCAAGCCGATGAACGGCACCCAGAGGTACGACCTCAAGTCGGGCCGCGTCGGCTTCTCGGACTCCAACCCGGCGTACCGGAGCCGCAAGGACGTCGTGGCCGCCGTCGAGCGGGCCAAGCAGGACATCATCACCGGCAAGGTCAAGGTCAAGACTCGGCCATAACAACCAGCCCGTCGAGGGGGTACCCCCTGCTCCTCAAGAGCTTGGGGGAGTTTGAGGACGAGCCCGAAGGGCGATCTGCAGCCCTCCGTGGGGAGGTTCACGTCTTACGTATAACTCCCGTGCCGCGCCGTACGTACGGCGTTAACAAGTCGTACGTATAACCCGTTGGGGCCCGGCGGATCCGCTCCGATCGGCGCCCCCGCCAGGATGATCACCCACCCGTCATCTCCCCGTCGCCCGGGGGCCACAGGTCGATAACGGACCGGACAGAAGGGTTCTTATGTCAGGTCTACGCGCGTTACGCTGCGGCGAAATCGCGCCGGGTGAGGCGCACCTCCGTTACGTCCTCGCGTACGCCTCCGTACGTTCTCGCAGCGTGTGCACGCGCAGCCGCGCACCTCATGCACACGCCGCGGCCGTATCCGCGTACGCACCAGGTCCTTGTCTAAGGAGTTCGTCCCTATGCGCCGGGTGTCCCGATTCGCGCTCGCGTCCGCCGCGACCGCCGCCCTCGCCGTCTCCGTCTCCGCCTGTGGCGGCACCTCCAGCGACGCCGCCAAGAGCGACGACGGTGGCAAGAGCAAGGGCGTCGCCATCGCGTACGACGTCGGCGGCGCGGGCGACCAGTCCTTCAACGACGCCGCGACGGCGGGCATGAACAAGTCCGCCGCGGAATTCAAGATCGGCAAGAAGGCCGTCGAGCCGACGGACGGCGAGTCCGACGCCGACAAGATCCAGCGCCTCACCGAGCTGGCCAAGCAGGGCTACAACCCGGTCATCGGCGTCGGCTTCGCCTACGCGCCCGCCGTCAAGGAGGTCGCGGCCAAGAACCCGGACGTCACCTTCGGCATCGTCGACGACGCCACCATCGACGCCAAGAACGTCGCCGACCTGGTCTTCACCGAGGAGCAGTCCTCGTACCTGGCGGGCGTCGCCGCCGCCAAGGCCACCAAGTCCAAGACCGTCGGCTTCGTCGGCGGTGTCGACAACCCGCTGATCCGCAAGTTCGAGGCGGGCTTCGTCCAGGGCGTCCAGGCCACCGACAAGTCGGTCAAGGTCAAGCGCCAGTTCCTCACCGACAAGGCCGAGGACGGCGGCTTCTCCAGCCCGGACAAGGGCAAGGAGGCGGCCAGCGGCCAGATCGAGGGCGGCGCCGACGTGGTCTACCACGCGGCGGGCCTGTCCGGTCAGGGCGTCATCGAGGCCGCCGCCGCCAAGAAGGTCTGGGCGATCGGCGTCGACTCCGACCAGTACAAGCAGAAGGCGCTCGACAAGTACAAGAAGTACATCCTGACGTCGGCCACCAAGGACGTCTCCGGCGCGGTGTACAACCTGGTGAAGTCGGTCCAGGATGGCAAGGCCGAGGGCGGCGTCGTGCGCGCGGACCTCAAGTCCGGCGGTGTCGGACTCGCCTCCTCCAACCCGGAGTTCACCAAGATGAAGGACCTGCAGGCCGCTCTGCAGAAGGCCAAGCAGGGCATCGCCAGCGGCAAGATCAAGGTCAAGACGGCGCTGTAACAGCGGCGTGATCGCCGCGGAACGGGGTGTGGGGACGATGACCGAGAGGTCGGCTCACGCCCCGTTCGCGCGGCCAAGGCCTCAACCACCGTGTCCCGCCCGCCAGTTGGCGGGCACGGTGGCGCCTGAGGCGTGAAGCAGGGGCACACCGCGTGCGCGGCGCAGGCCCCCTCCCTTTAAGTCCCCGAGGAGAGTGCGCCATCGACGCGTCCACCACCCCTCCGCCCACCCCGACCGCCGCGTGCGCCGTGGAGCTCAGCGGCATCACCAAGCGGTTCCCGGGCGTCGTGGCCAACCACGACATCCACCTCAGCGTCCGCAAGGGCACCGTCCACGCCCTCGTCGGCGAGAACGGCGCCGGCAAGTCGACCCTGATGAAGATCCTCTACGGCATGCAGAAGCCGGACGAGGGCACCATCGCCGTCGACGGGACCCAGGTCTCCTTCAACAGCCCCGCCGACGCCATCGTGCGC
Organism: Streptomyces sp. NPDC059003; assembly: GCF_042740445.1. Classification (NCBI taxonomy): domain Bacteria; kingdom Bacillati; phylum Actinomycetota; class Actinomycetes; order Kitasatosporales; family Streptomycetaceae; genus Streptomyces; species Streptomyces sp. NPDC059003. Next base: position 72,335 of record NZ_JBHYJH010000020.1, read on the forward strand.
GGCATCGGCATGGTGCACCAGCACTTCATGCTCGCCGACCAGCTGACGGTCCTGGAGAACATCGTCCTCGGCAGCGAGAAGCTGTACGGCATCGGCGCCGGGGCCCGCCGCAAGGTCCTGGAGATCTCCGACCGCTACGGCCTCGGCGTGCGCCCCGACGTCTACGTCGAGGACCTCGGCGTCGCCGACCGGCAGCGCGTGGAGATCCTCAAGGTCCTCTACCGCGGCGCCACCACCCTCATCCTCGACGAGCCGACCGCCGTCCTCGTGCCGCAGGAGGTCGACGCGCTCTTCGACAACCTGCGCGAGCTCAAGTCCGAGGGCCTGTCCGTCATCTTCATCTCGCACAAGCTCGGTGAGGTCCTGTCCGTAGCCGACGACATCACCGTCATCCGCCGCGGCACGACGGTGGGCACGGCGATCCCGTCCGAGACCACGCCGCGCCAGCTCGCCGAGCTGATGGTGGGCAGCGAGCTGCCGACGCCGGAGACCGCCGAGTCGACGGTCACCGACCGGCCGATGATCGAGGTCGAGGCCCTGCGGCTGCTCGCCGACGGCTCGGACCGCGCGCTGCTCGACGACATCTCCTTCACCATCCACGAGGGCGAGGTCCTCGGCCTCGCGGGTGTCGAGGGCAACGGCCAGACGGAGCTGATCGACGCCCTCATCGGCCTCAAGGGCGCCGACTCCGGCGCCATCCGCCTCGCCGGCGAGGACATCACCGCCTGGGCGACGCGCAAGCGCCGCGAGGAGGGCGTCGGCTACATCCCCGAGGACCGGCACCGCCACGGCCTGCTCCTGGAGTCCCCGCTCTGGGAGAACCGCATCCTCGGCCACGTCACCGAGCAGCCCAACACCCGCGGCAAGGGCGGCTTTCTCCTCGACATCAAGGGCGCGCAGGCCGACACCCGGCGCATCGTCGAGGAGTACGACGTCCGCACGCCCGGCATCGACGTGACCGCGGCCTCGCTGTCCGGCGGCAACCAGCAGAAGCTGATCGTCGGCCGCGAGATGAGCCACAAGCCGCGCTTCCTCATCGCCGCGCACCCCACGCGGGGCGTGGACGTCGGCGCGCAGGCGCAGATCTGGGACCAGATCCGCGAGGCCCGCCGCGAGGGCCTCGCCGTGCTGCTCATCTCCGCCGACCTGGACGAGCTCATCGGCCTCTCCGACACGCTCCGGGTGATCTACCGCGGCAGGCTCGTCGCGGACGCCGACCCGGCGTCGATCACGCCGGAGGAGCTGGGCTCGGCGATGACGGGCGCGGCCACCGGCCACCTGGAGCACACCGAGGAACCCGCCGACGCCCCGGAGGACGAGGCCCGATGAAGAAGTTCGACAAGGAGCGCCTGCTCCTCGCGGCGGCCGGTCCGGTCATCGCGCTCGTTGCGGCCATGGTGCTCACCTCGGTCGTCCTGATCGCGTCGGGCAAGAGCCCGATCGAGCCGTACAGCCTGATGTTCGAGCAGGCCACGTTCTCCGACATCCAGGTCCTGATCATCAACCAGGCCGGGATGTACTACCTGGCGGCGCTCGCGGTGGCCGTCGGCTTCCGCATGAACCTGTTCAACATCGGCGTCGACGGCCAGTACCGCCTCGCTGCGATGGTCACCGCCGTCGTCGGCGCGCACGTGTCGCTGCCCTCGGGCCTGCAGATCCCGCTCCTGATCCTGGTCGCCATGCTCACCGGCGCGTTCTGGGCGGGCATCGCGGGCATCCTGAAGACCACGCGCGGCGTCAGCGAGGTCGTCGCGACGATCATGCTGAACGCGATCGCGACGAGCGTCATCGGCTACCTCACCCTCGACGAGAACTTCGGCGTCCCGGTCGGCAACAACCAGACCACCGGCGTCATGCACTCCTCCGGCTGGTTCCCCGGCATCGACATGGGCGCGTCCGGCGAGATCTACGGCTTCGTGGTCGTCGCCGTCCTCGCGGGCGTCCTGTACTGGCTGATCCTCAACCGCACCCGCTTCGGCTTCGACCTGCGCGCCACCGGCGCCTCGCAGTCCGCGGCCGCCGCGTCCGGTGTGAACGCCAAGCGCATGGTGCTCACCGCCATGCTGATCTCCGGCGCGGTCGCGGGTCTCGCAGGCATGCCGATCCTGCTCGGCGACGTGCACACGTACAGCCTGAGCTTCCCGACCGGACTCGGCTTCACCGGCATCACCATCGCGCTGCTCGGCCGCAACAGCCCCGTGGGCATCGCCGTCGCCGCCCTGCTCATCGCGTTCCTCGACAAGGCGTCCCCCGCGCTCGACTACAAGGGGTACGACAAGGAGATCGCGGTCATCATGCAGGGCCTGATCGTGATCGCGGTCGTCGTCTCGTACGAGGCCGTACGCCGCTGGGGCCTGAGCCGCCAGCAGCAGCGCGTCGGTGAGGAACTCGCCGCCGCGGCCCGCGCCGCCGGGGGCAACGGCAACAACGGCAACAACGACTCCGTGAAGGAGGTGGCTGCCCGATGAGCACGGCAACCGTCACCAAGGCCGCGCCCTCGGCACCCGCGCCGGGCCGCCGCCGCGTCTCGCTCCCCGTCCTGCTCCTGATCATCGCGGGCGTCCTCGTCCTGACGTCCGTGGTCCGTCTGATCACCGACGCCCACGGCATCACGTCCACCGGGCAGATGTCCGGCGCGCTGCGCCTGGCCGTGCCGATCGGCCTCGCGGGCCTCGGCGGCCTGTGGGCCGAGCGCGCGGGCGTGGTCAACATCGGCCTCGAAGGCATGCTGATCCTCGGCACCTGGTTCGGCGCCTGGGCGGGCTACCAGTGGGGGCCGTGGGTCGGCATCCTCTTCGGCGTGCTCGGCGGCGCGATCGGCGGCCTGCTGCACGCGATCGTCACGGTCACCTTCAACGTCAACCACATCGTGTCCGGTGTGGCCCTGAACATCCTCGCGCTCGGCACCACCCGCTACCTCTCCACGTACGCCTTCGAGGGCAAGGAGGGCGGCACGTCCAAGCAGTCGCCGGGCGTCGAATCGCTCGGCAAGTTCTCCGTGCCGGGGCTCTCGGACTGGCTCCAGGACCTCAACGAGAAGCACTGGTTCCTGGTCTCCGACCTCGCGGGCCTGCTCGGCGGGCTGCTCACCGACGTCTCTCCGCTCACCGTCATCGCGGTCGCGATGGTGCCGCTGAGCTGGTTCGTCCTGTGGCGCACGCCGTTCGGCCTGCGGCTTCGCTCCTGCGGTGAGAACCCGGTCGCGGCGGAGTCCCTCGGCGTCAACGTCTACAAGTACAAGTACCTGGCGGTCGTGATCTCCGGCGGCCTCGCGGGCCTCGGCGGCGCGTTCCTGTCCCTGGTCGCGTCGAACATCTACCTCGAAGGCCAGACCGGCGGGCGCGGCTACATCGGCCTCGCCGCGATGATCTTCGGCAACTGGATGCCGGGCGGCCTCGCGCTCGGCGCGGGCCTGTTCGGTTACACCGACAGCCTGAAGCTGCGGGGCGGCGGCACGAATGTCCACGCGCTGCTGCTTCTGATCGCCATCCTTCTGGTCATCGGTGCGCTCTACCTGGTGTGGCGCAAGCGCTACGTCCCCGCGGCGGTCACCGCGGCGGTCTCGGCGCTGATGTTCGCCTGGTACGGCCTCACCGACGAGGTGCCGAACCAGGTCGTGACGGCGACGCCGTACGTGGTCACCCTGCTCGTGCTCTCGCTCTCCGCCCAACGCCTGCGGATGCCGAAGGCGGACGGCATGCCGTACCGGAAGGGACAAGGGAAGTGACGTCAGCGGCCGCGGAGTTCGACTGGGACGCCCTGCGGGAGGCCGCGCGCGAGGCGATGTCCCACGCGTACGCGCCGTACTCCGGTTTCCCGGTGGGCGCCGCGGCCCTGGTCGACGACGGGCGCGTCGTGACCGGCTGCAACGTCGAGAACGCGTCGTACGGCCTCGGCCTGTGCGCCGAGTGCGGCCTGGTCTCCCAGCTCCGGCTGACCGGCGGCGGCCGTCTGACCCACTTCACGTGCGTCGACGGCAAGGGCGCGATCCTGATGCCGTGCGGCCGGTGCCGCCAGCTCCTGTACGAATTCGGCGGCCCCGGGCTCCTGTTGGAGACGTCGGCGGGGGTCAGGTCCCTCGACGAGATGCTGCCGGACGCGTTCGGGCCGCAGCACCTGAACTGAGGCAGGGCCCCCGGCCGGCGCCGGGGGCCTTCTTCAGCCGCGCCCTCTATGCGCGTAGAGTCCCGTCTACGCACGACTGTTACTGCCGGAAGGACATGCCATGGACGTCATCTCCGTCATCCGTACGAAGCGGGACCGCGGTGAGCTCAGCGACGAGCAGATCGACTGGGTCATCGACGCGTACACGCGCGGCGCCGTCGCCGACGAGCAGATGTCGGCCCTGGCCATGGCGATCCTCCTGAACGGCATGAACCGCCGCGAGATCGCCCGCTGGACGGCCGCGATGATCGCGAGCGGCGAGCGCATGGACTTCTCCTCGCTCTCCCGCCCCACCGCCGACAAGCACTCCACCGGCGGCGTCGGCGACAAGATCACGCTGCCGCTCGCCCCGCTGGTCGCCGCGTGCGGCGCCGCCGTGCCGCAGCTCTCGGGCCGCGGCCTCGGCCACACCGGCGGCACCCTCGACAAGCTGGAGTCCATCCCCGGCTGGCGCGCCCTGCTCTCCAACGAGGAGATGCTCTCGGTCCTCGACGGCACGGGCGCCGTGATCTGCGCCGCGGGCGACGGCCTCGCCCCGGCCGACAAGAAGCTCTACGCCCTGCGGGACGTGACGGGCACGGTCGAGGCGATCCCCCTGATCGCCTCCTCGATCATGTCGAAGAAGATCGCGGAAGGCACGGGCTCCCTGGTCCTCGACGTGAAGGTCGGCACCGGCGCCTTCATGAAGACGATCGACGACGCCCGCGAACTCGCCTCCACCATGGTCGGTCTCGGCACCGACCACGGCGTCCGCACGGTCGCCCTGCTCACCGACATGTCGACCCCGCTCGGCCTGACCGCGGGCAACGCCCTCGAAGTCCGCGAGTCCGTCGAGGTGTTGGCGGGCGGCGGCCCCGCCGACGTCGTCGAGCTCACCCTCGCCCTGGCCCGCGAGATGCTCGACGCGGCGGGCCTGGTCGACGCCGACCCCGCCAAGGCCCTCGCCGACGGCTCCGCCATGGACGTGTGGCGCCGCATGATCTCCGCGCAGGGCGGCGACCCCGACGCGGCGCTCCCCGTGGCCCGCGAGCAGCACGTCGTGACCGCCCCGGCGTCCGGCGTCCTGACCCGGCTCGACGCGTACGACATCGGCGTCGCGGCCTGGCGCCTCGGCGCGGGGCGGGCCCGCAAGGAGGACCCGGTGCAGGGCGGCGCCGGCGTCGAGCTCCACGCCAAGCCCGGGGCGACGGTCACGGCCGGGCAGCCGCTGCTCACCCTCCACACGGACACGCCGGACCGCTTCGCGTACGCCCTTGAGTCGCTGACCGGGGCGTACGACATCGAGCCGACCGGCTCGGACTTCGCGGCGGGGCCGATCGTGCTGGAGCGCGTGGGCTGATCCTTCGCGGGTGCGCCCCGGCCGGGGGTGGTTATTTAGCGCAATAACCCACCGACCCCCGTTGTGTTACTAGCGCCACACCCGCGGAAATTGGTTCTAAGG